>NZ_JBFUJG010000017.1:0-87911 GCF_056401495.1 Mucilaginibacter sp. P4_E8 | reverse complement strand
GGCCCTCGGAGGACCTATTTATACCGAAAACAAAAAGAAACCGGCTGCTAAACCGKCTGCAAAGCCAGCTGATAAAAAAGCATAACGGTTTATATTCATTCATAAAAAAGGCGATGAGTTTAAACTCATCGCCTTTTTTTGTAGCTTAAATTCTAAAAATCTTCCAAATGAAAGCTATCTTATACCGCTATCTTTTTAAAAATGTCATTTCGATAAGCAGGGGTGATTGTGTAGTGGGGCGAAGAGAAATCTTGTATGCCATGCATTTCACACGTTCGAAACAGGATGTATAAGATTTCTCACCCTCTCCCTTGCTGTACCCACCCCAGGAGTGTTCGAAATGACAATGTTTTTATTTCTTCCCAACACCTGTGGTCACAGACGAGCGCAAGTCTTATTTTGTACGCTCTACCTAAGATCGATTTTCCTTTATCGATGCATTTTCCAAAATCTCCAGGATACCTTCATTTTTGAAAATGAAAAAACCCAATGTTTCGTCCGAAATGCCTTCCCTTATCTTATATTCAAAAACCAATTTGCCGTCCTCAACTCCCGAAGCAAAATATCGAAACGAGATATTGGTATATTGTTTAAGTGCCACAGCTATTTCAACAATATGGGTCGAGATCAGGAACGCGCTATTCCTGATCTTTGATAAGGCCGTAATGGTTGCCAGCGATGCGTCATAAGCATCCTTTACGTTGGTTCCACGAAATAATTCATCAAAAATGATGAACATATTATTATGCTCCAGTATCTTACCAGCAGTTTCCTTTACCCTTTTAACTTCGCTATAGTAATGACTGTAACCACTACTAATATTGTCAGACAGGTTGATGGTGGTGATCAATCCGTTAAATACACTGGTTTGCATACTATCTGCGGGTATCGGAAAACCGATATGCGCCAGATACACAGCCAAACCCAATGATTTTAAAAAAGATGATTTACCAGCCATATTAGCACCAGTTAAAAAAACAAGATTCTTTTCCCGGTCAATACTGACATCATTTTTAACCGCGTTTTTTATACAGGGGTGATACAATTCAGTGATCTGAACATAGGCATTTTTACTATCGCAATATTCCGGAAAACAGAAATTGTTGCGGGTTGCAGCTTCGGCTACCGTAATATAAACATCTAATTCATAAACAATATTAATCACCGACTTTATGGCCCGCAATTCCTGTTTCCTGAATAAATTATCATAATAACCGATCTCAAAATAGTTTAATTTCTTATCGGCATCTGCGATTATGAGCCTTTCTATACCCTTTATTGCAAAAAATTCTTTCAGCCTTTCAACAATGGCAGCAATATGCAAAGGAAGTTTTTTATCCAACAGCCCGTTATAAAATTGCCGTATGGCCCTTAGTAACCTGGAAACATCATCAATGCCCTTTGTGACCACATAATAATCATTATTATGGCTAAATTTATAGCTAATCCCCTTTGCAAAAGCATCTACAATATTGGTACTCATAGCCCTAATATTAAAAGCAAGGTAGTGCTCAATAAAATCAAGATCATTTTTACTTAAAGGAAGTAGGGGTTGGTTATCATAAAAATATTTGATACAATCGCGTCGGGAATTGAGCACCCGGATATCATTTGACGGAGTGCTCATCAACTCGGTCAGCTTCCTGCTTCCCCCAAACGTACTTGCGTGATCAAAAAAGTTATAAACGGCTATTTTATGCCGGGCATTATTAAATATCTGCAGGTCATTAATGGTTTGCTTGTCGACCTCGAACTGAGCCATTGATTGCGGTTATTTAGGTTAATCATTCGTCCGCTTATTTTTGAGCCAATACCAGCCCAGGTTAAAAGCGATCACGAAATGATTTAAAACGGTGGGAACCAGTCCGTAGTATCGTTTCATAATATTAAAACGTTCCTGCAAACTTTGGCGGTGTTTCTTTTTCGACATACCCCCTACCAGGTATTTAGCAACGTACTGGTTTACGTTCACAATTTTACGGGCCTTTTTCGCCGCGCTGATAATCCAGTCTATATCTGCGCTGAGCTGGTACCGGCTATCATAGGGCCCCGTTAATGCCCGCCTGATGTATATAGCCTGGTGACTGATGCTCATGCCATATTTAAAATCGCGCCAGGTAAACGCGACAGGTGCCTGATGCCTGCGCTGCCCCAGGCTTTGGCCGTTATCGTCAATCATTTCGGTTTCGCCATAATAAATATCGGCATCATCGGCAGCGGCAAAAACATTGGCTACGGTATCAGCAGCATAAAACTCATCGCCCGAGTTCATGAAGATAACATAGTCGCCGGTAGCTACAGCCAAGCCTTTATTCATGGCGTCATAAATACCATTATCCTTTTCACTGATCAGTTTGTCGATGCGGTCCTTATATTTATTGATCACCTGCAGCGTGCCATCTTTTGACAGCCCGTCGACAATAATATATTCGATGTTGGTATAAGTTTGCCCAAGAACAGAAAGTATGGTGCGCTCAATATCGCGCACGTTATTGTACACTATGGTGATAACGCTTAGTTTGGGATTAAACATCAGTACCTCCCGTTCCCTTGTTGTTTAATAAACTTTCGTAAAGCGTTATATGTTTTTTGGCGATAACCTCTTCCGAAAAAGTGTCCATTACCGTTTGCCTTGCCTGTTGCTGAACTTGCGCGCTGTCCGGGTGTTTAATGATCCACTCCATACCATCTGCAAAGCTCTCTGCCGAACGATAGGTTGCCAGGTAGCCATTGTATTCATGCTGTACCATATCGGGTATTCCACCTGTGGTAAATGCTATTACCGGCGTTCCGCAGGCCAGGCTCTCCATTACGGTATAAGGTAAGTTATCTTCCAGCGATGGGATCAGGAAAGCATCGGCGGCGGCATAGTATTGTGCCAGTTGCTCATCGTTATTAATGGTACCTAAAAAACTGGTCTTGAACGGAAAATCGGGTACACCTTCGGTGCCTCGGTTACCAAATACTACCAGCTCTATATTATCGGCAGCAGCACCTAAACGCTGTTTTAGTAGTTCCATACTTTCCAGCAGGTATTGTGTGCCTTTATGCAGATCCTTGCGCGAGGGCATAAATCCGCTCAGGAAAATAAATTTATCTGTTGGCAAGCCGGCTTTTTCCTTTGCCTGATTTTTTTCTGCGGGTTTAAAAATATCGGTTTCAAGCGTGTTGGGGATCTGATGTACATTCTTGCCCTGCATCAGGCTGCTCATTTTTACGGATGCCTGCATCCATGAACTGGGAGCTGCAATGRCAAAATCCAATACCTCATAAGCTTTGTGTTTCTGTTTCCAGATCTGGTGCGATATATCATTATCCGATGCATGAATAAGCAGCGGACAGTTACCGCATTGGCGCTTATAATGATCGCAGGTATAACGAACGTGGCAGCCACCGGTAAAAGCATTGCTATCATGAAACGTCCATACAACGGGTTTATTCAATTTAGCGATCTCTGCAATATGTTTTGGATCTAAAAATCCGTGATTGATCCAGTGCAGGTGGATAATATCAGCATTTTTAACATCGGGATGGTGGATAACCGAGCGACCAAACCAGGCGAATGAAAAAGGGGTGCGCTGCAATGGCTTTAAATATCGTTTAGCCAATAAGCGTTCTAAAATGATGGTAGCCGCTGTATATGACTTTTGGATCAGGTTGGAGTTGAAAGTTCTGATCAGTGCGTTTTTCCCGAATTTATAATGAACTATGATCTTCGAATCAATATTTTGGCTAAGCAGTGCACGGTTAAGGCGCATACAGCCCCTGCCTGCTCCGCCATTTCCGTCATAGGTATTCAGATGCACTACTTTCAACATGCCTCAAAAATACATTTATTCATCTGAACCTAAATAACCGAAATTAGCGCATCCGCTGTTTAACAAATCTTACGGCGCGTTGCAGTAAATTACCCTTACGGTGTGCCAAAAAGTATTTTATAGCATGATACGCCCGTTCGTCTTCCTCGATTACATCGGGGAATTTTTTAACAGGTTGCTGCGAAATATGCACATCATACATGTTCTCTCTATTAGAATGCACACCCGTACCATCATGCCCAATATTATTGATAAAGGAACGTGACGGATTTAAAGTAAGACCGCCCTTTAAAAAGATAGACGCATACCAGCGTATGGCCCATGAATTGTTTTTACCTGCCTTAAATTCCTGCACCTGTCGCCAAAAGTTCATTTTGCCTTCAATAGAAAAGCGAATGATATCTAACGTATCAAACTGTGCTATCAGTTTATCAATATCGGGCTCAAAGTTATTCCAGGCACGGGCCCAGGTGGCCCATCCCCAGCTGCTGGCAGCGCGGTAAAAAAAAGACTCGGGCAAACCTTTATCCTTTAAATTATACATATAAGCGCCTATATGCATCACTTTTTCTTCGTTGGCATAACGGGTTAGCGCTTCATTAAAATATTGCAGGGCATAAGGCGACGACAGCAGATCGTCCTCAAAAACAATTACTTTACCATACTCATATACCAACTGAGTAACCCCGCTGATGATGGATTCGGCCAGCCCCAGGTTATGACTCCTTTCAATTACCTTTACCGATTTAAAACCGGTAGTTTCTTTGGCCAACTGCCTTACCTGCTCCACTTTGTCGCGGTCGGCATCGGTTTTGGCGGCATCACAAAAAATATATAATCTCGACTCATCTGCCAGTGTGTTTTTTTGCAAATGGATCAGGGTACGGCGCATGTGGTCGGGCCGGTTATAAACAAATAAGGCAATAGGGGCAAGTTGCTGCATGGGTATAAAAGATCAGAATAGTTCGGGTTGCTGGCTGGCTTTTTTACACAAAACGGTATAAGCGTTCGCAAATTGTTCACTTACCTTTTTTCCGAAAATTTTTCCTAAACCCTGCTTAACTGCAAACTCGGCTGTGATACGCAAATTGCTGACAAAGCTCTTTGGTTTTTTTTGATTAACATAAGTATTAAACCGGGTTACTTTAGGTTCGGTCATGGATACAAGATCATTTTCAATTTCAAAACCTTCGGTACGCAGCAAATAACGGAGCGATGTTGGGGTATATACATTGATATGCCCATAAGCCAAAAAATGCTTTATACGCCTGTCAACACCTGCCCTATAATCACGCGGTACTTCAATAACACATTGTTTGGCTACCMGTTTAATTTCGCGCAGCAGCATGCGTTCATGCTCCACATGCTCCAACACATGCGACAGGATGATCAGATCAAAGCTATCATCGTCAAAGGGCAGTTTATAACCATCAAATACCTGTACAGCTTTTAAATTTTTTATATCGCGGGATTTAATGTATTCAACCCCGCTTGCTGATATTTCAACCGCCTGATATTCGGGAGCAAAATTTTGATCCGACAAAAATTTCAGGATACTGCCATCGCCGGCGCCAACCTCCAGAACATTAGTAAAGGTTAGTCCACGGCACACCTCTATAATATGCTGAGCCTTGTATTCAGCGCTCATCATACGCCAGGCTTCATCGTGCTTTTGATAAAATTGATCGTATGCGGTTTTAACGTTTCCGCTTATAATTGATTCCTGCATAGTTTACGAAGGTAAAACTATAGTGTAATGTTTCCTTTTCAAATAAATAAAAAAAAATACGAATGGTTTTTTATTTGACAGCTTTTATGGTCATTTAATAATGGCCTTTAGTTTAACCAGTGTTGAATCTATCTTTTCATTCAGATCATCAGAGATATGAAAATAATAGGTTATTAAAATATAGACCACTGCCGTTAGCCCGCTACGCAGCACAATATCCAAGTATAAATTAGGCATACGCCAAAAATATTTGCCAACTACATAGCTTAMTAAAGTAATGGCTATTACCAAAAGGTGCTTATAATTAAATGGCTGCATTTTAAAGCGATATTTGATATACAGCCAGGTTCCAAAATTTAAACCGGTAATGGTTATAAAATAGGATATGGCCGCACCCATGCCTTTGTATTTTGGTATCAACAAATAATTTAGCCCAATGCAAAATATGCTGGCCGCTAAAACAAACCCGGTAATTAACCGGTACTTATGCGAGGTTGTAATGATATAGGTATTTAGTCCACCAGTGATATCGACTAAAAAGCCAAGACCTATCACCAAAAAAAGACTAAAATATTTTGGATCAGTAAAATCCTTATTTCGTGCTATGGCATATAGGTTTTCCCTGTTTATGATAATACCTATAAATAGTAAACATCCAAATACCATTTGAATGATGGATGTTTTGGTATAAACCTCGGCAATGTTTTCCATGTTTTTTGATTTCCATGCATCCGCGACAATAGCGTAGGTTGTTCTGCTTAACGCCTGTGCCGGGACACTGATCAGCAATGCAATATTAAAATACCAGCTATAAACACCCTGCACGGAATCGCCGGCTATTGAACTTAGCATCAACGTATCTACCTTTTGCAATAGCACATATACAGCACTTGCCACTAAAGTAAACAAGCCAAAATTCACGATCTCTTTCTTTTTTATGGTTTTAAAACTGTAGTCATTTACACCATAAGCGAATTTCCCTGTGGTTGTAAGGCTTATCAACAGTAACAGCGATATTAAACCGTTGCTGCCTATGTAAAGAAATATAAAATCCTCAAAACTTATCCACTTCGCTGCTATCATTAATAAATAACCGGTGGTAAGCAGGCGCAGTAAAATGTTTTGTAAAAAGTTGGAGTAAATGGTTTGATATATTACCCGGCCAGTCATTTCGAGGTAGTTGAAAGCCACTACAAAAAACGAAAGCGGGATGAGGTAATAATAGTATTTAGCAAAAAAAACCGAGTTATCTGCATAGGCTCCTAATATAACCGGCTTCAATATAATATAAAGAACCGTGGCAGCAGCAAAGCCCAATAGCGATAAACCAGCAACCCAGTGGATGAAGCCATTATGCCTGCGATCCTCAGTACGATAAAAAGGGAAGTATTTAGCTATAATGCTCGGTACCCCCATGGAGGCAACCAGGGAGTATAAAACTGATACACTTATAATTAAGTTATAAAAACCATATTGCGAGGTGTTGGTAAAAAAAGGAAAAAGCAAAACAGTATTGATGTACGCTACTACCATACCTGTGTATGACAGAATAGTGTTCTTATAAACCTGTTTTTTAACTATTCCCATTTCTATATTTAGTACTTAACCCCAATCCTTCCGGTATAATCAATGCGGTTAAGCAATAACGGAAGTTTTTGCGCTTCAATATATTCGTCAACGGCTTTGCGGGCACCTTCCCAATGGCCATAATCATCAATGATGATAACGCCGCCCGGTACCAACAACGGATAAAGATGCTTAAGCTCATGCGCGGTTGATTCGTACCAATCCGTATCAAGCCTTAATAAGGCTATTTTACCCGGAATATTTTGCGGTATAGTATCCTCCACTTTACCTTTTACATAATGAACCAGTTTTGATGGATAGTTGAGTGTACCCACATTGTACTGCACTTCTTCAAGGGCCGAGTAGCACCAAACAGAGGTTGGATCTTCTTTAGCACTGCTATTCATCAACTCATCGGCTGCAGTACCCGTAAACACTTTATCATGCTCCGTAGGTTCAGACATCCCTTCAAATGTATCATAAAGGTATATATCCCTTGATGTGTCACCTGTATTTATCAATGTATCAATAGCAGCCATCGTGCTTCCACCACGCCAAACACCACATTCTACAAAATCGCCCTTGATGTTATTTTTTACCAGGTAGTTTACCGCATTGCATAATGATGCTATACGCTCTGGCGTGGTCATGGTATATTGTTTTACCTTATTATAGGTATTCAGTGTGGCTTTGTCAAAATCGGCAGGAAGGCCATCAACAACCAGGCGCTTATCCGGCTTTACCAGATCATAGCCAAAATTATTAACCATTGAGCGCACTATTTTCCTAATCATATTTTTAATTCTTATGTATTGCTTGTTGWAGTATTATTGTTAAGGTATTTATTCTATCCCTTATATCGTAATTTTTGCGAATATGGGCGGCCTCTTTTATACCTAATGACGAAGCTAATTGCACGTCGTTAGCTATTTTTATCATATAATTAGCCATACCCTGAATATCGTGCTCGGGTACCAGATAACCTGTTTCGCCGTTAATAACCGCTTCCTTTATACCCGAATGCTGGGTGCTTACTATGGCCAGGCCAGATGAACCGGCTTCTAAAATGGTTACTGGTGTGCCCTCTTTATCGCCGTTTGCCGCGGTTACCGAATGCTGTACAAAACAACGCGATTGATGCATCAGTTTTTTTATCTCATCTGTTTTTAAAACGCCTGCTAAGGTTATCTTTTCATCAAGGCCTAATTCTGTAATCAGGGCTTTGGTCCCATCAAACAGTGGCCCCTGCCCTACCATCCAAAGTCTGGCATCGGGAACTTTTTCTGTTACTAATTTAAACGCCCTCACAATTGAAGTCGGCGATTTTTTTTCAACAAAACGGCCTATTGAAAGAAAGTTTTTATCTGTATTTAAAATATTCAATTCAGGAAACTTCTCTGTATCAACCCCGCAAGACGCTAAGTGTACTTTATCACCAGGGGCACCTAAGGTTTTTAAATCTTCTACCATATCCGCTGATACAGATATAAAAGCGCTGGCATAGTTAAATGCTTTTTTATAAAGATCTTTATACGCCTCAACTGTTTTTTTATGGTAGACATCTGCACCATGAAAATGAATAACCAACGGAACATTGGCTATTTTGCAGGCATCAGTAACCATAGCGCCCACCATCCCATATTCCACAAAAACCACATCTATTTTTTCACGTTTCAGATAACTGACCAGGGCATTGGTGCGTACTTTAATTTCCTTTTTTTTAAAGATTTTTTTTTGAATAAGGTAACTTATTAAACCCAATTTTGAACGGATAAGAAATTTTCCTTCATGATCATAAACCGGGAAAGCCCCTCCGTACAAAACTTTTTTATTACCAGGCAACCTGTTTATATGTTCCTGTATAAAAGTTTCAGAAAAAGCATCCTTATTAGGCTTTATAATACAGAGGTTAAAAGATTCCATTATACCGTATCCGTATTTTTCTCCGCTATAACCACGTAAAGTGAGGCATCACGGTCACGTTGCTGCTGCGAATGCATCTTATCAAACAAACGTATAAAACTTTGCATAACAAATGCAAAAGGGGGCGCCAAAAACTTAGGCAGCTTTAAAAGTATAGCATCCTGAAAAAGCTGTATGCCACTTGCCGCAAGCCCCATGATGCCATGAAACGAATTGACTTTAAAGCCTTCGGCTTCTATGGTTTTTCTCAAACCGGCACTTGTCCAACGCCAGTAATCATAAGGAGTTGGATGATAATACCAGTAACCATGTGTGGTCAATATAATTTTACCTCCGGGCTTTAGAATGCGTAGGGCTTCAGAAAGATAACTGTGGGGTGAATCAACATGTTCCAGCACCTGGTTCGATAGAATAATATCGCAATAATTATCGGGCAATGTTGTTTTGCTATCAAAATCTATGTGATGATCAGCCAGCGGGTTAAGGTCAAGATCAACCCCAATATACTTACCTACCATCGGTTCAATTACCGATCGGTAAGGCATATCCCCGCAACCGAAATCAATAAGCGTTAAGCTTTTGTTGCCGGCAGTTAAATCCTGCATTGTTTTTAAAGTAGCATCCCGAAGCTTTGTTAAGTGTACGTATCGTGTAGAGAACAAGGTAGGATTCAGCCTGCTATTGCTATTCATAGCTGCAAATTTAGTTGTTTTTTGTTCAGATTTGTTAATAAAAAAGACCGGCATCCAATGAACACCGGCCTTTTCAGATAAAATTTAAAAACTTTTAATAAACAGACGAGGTTATTTTGTAGCTACAAATAATTTGTGAATCGCGTTCGCATTTAACAATCTGTTATATATCCTTATATCGTCAACTCCACCTTTAACTAAATAGTCACTATAACTCGGATTATCAGAACCCTGACTATCTGCGCCGATGTACATATCTGAGTTTGTTAAGGCATTGGGCGAAGGTATATTATTTGAAACCCTATCGAAAACTCCGTCAACATAAAGACTGACGCTTGATAAAGAATAGTTGTATACTACGGTGACCATATGCCAGGCCTTAAGCCCAACTACCAATTGACCATAAGCAAAAGGATCCGTTCCGCCTGAAACATTATAAGTAATGGTACCATACTTGCCAACAATTGAACTTGCATTAGCATATCCACCAACACCACTTATCCATCCATTAGTATATCCTAAGCCTCTTTTACTAAGAACTACGGTACCAAAAGATGCGCTATAATTATCTAAATTAACCCAATAATTTAAGGAAAAATCTGTTCCGTTTAATCTGAGGGCTTGTTTGTCATTTACCTTGATATAACTACTTGTTCCATTAAAGGAGTACGCAGCGTTTGCTTTTCCAAAACGATCAGGCGCACTGGTTAAATTATGGGCTACCCCATTAAAATTATGCCCCGATAAATCATTAGTACTATTATTAAAAGGATAAAAAGCCAATAAGCCAACGTTTAAACTATCCTTAACCGATACCAGGCCGCTTAACGCAAATGTATTAGCTTTATTTGTTAAGGTGATGGTAGATTTACCTACCTCTTTTGCGCTTAATTTTCCGGTATTACTAACAGAAACAACTGTTGTATCTGACGACTTCCAAACCAATAAACTGGGGTCATAATTTGAAGGCGTAAGCGTATAATTAAGTTGCTTAACATTGCCTGTGTACAAGGAAAGTGTATCTGTAAATAAGATACCTTTAAGCGAATCGTCAGGTTTAGGATCATCTTTGATCTTGCTACAAGAACTGTAAAGTATAGCAAACAGCACCAATACTGGTAAATATTTTTTCATGTAATAAAGTTTAGACCGGCTAATATACGATATCTTTTCAATATTAAAATCTTGATGATAACATATTTATAAGCTCAATACCCTTAAAGAAATAGATTAAAAAAATGTGGTAAGGCATTAACTATCCACTTTATTTTTATTCATGAAAGATGTTTGCGAATATTAATTTGGYAACGTATAAAGGCTCGTGACTTCGGCCTGGGTAAGCAAGCGGTTGTATATCCTTATATCATCTATTTTACCTTTTGTAAAATGCAGGGTAGGTGCACCGGCATTTAAGTTTTGGCTATCGGTGCCAATAAACATGGCTGTGGTTATTGCATTATTGGCAACGGGGATATCGGTAATAGAGTTATCTAATACGCCATCAAAATAATAGCCAAGTAGTTTCTGACTAAAAATATACACCACCGTTATCATGTGCCATTGTTTGGTATGTAGTACTTTTACACCAATCCCCAAAGGATCAGCATCATCCGAAACCTGGTAAAAAGGCCTGCCTACTGATCCCTGATCATTTGGCAAACCGGTATTCCCTTCAATTCCAAAAACCCATCCTGCCGCTGAGCCAGAGGCTCTTTTACCTAAAATAACATTACCATAGGTGTCATTATACGAATCAAGGTTAACCCATACATTGATAGTAAAATCTGTATTATATAAACGCAGGTCAGGGCTGTCATTTACCTTAATATAACTACTTGCGCCATCAAAACTGTAAGCTGAATTATTTTTGCCAAACCTGTCGGTAGTAAGTGTAGCACCATGTACCTCACCGTTGTTACCACGGCCGGTAGCATCAAGCGCGTTGTTGTTAAATGGATAGTAAGCCGACAATCCCGATTTCACACTGTCAATAACTGGTTTTTCGGGCGTTACCGGATCCGGGCCTTCGCTTTTACATGATGTTATTGCAAATCCAAGCAACACAAAATAAATCACATATCTCTTTTTCATACAATAAAGGCCGTTAATGTTAATTATTAAAACAAGTAAATATACTAACAACCCCTATTAATATAAAAACCTATAAAAAAGAAAGAGCCCCAAATTGGGGCTCTTTCTTTTTTATTTATTACAAGCGGTTAATAAATTATTGACTTGTAAACTTCTTAGCGTTAATCCTTCTTTCGTTCTCGTTCAGGAATATTTTACGTAAACGGATGCTTTGTGGGGTTACCTCAATGTATTCGTCGGCTTGTATGTATTCCATTGATTCTTCTAACGAGAATTTAATAGCAGGTGCAATCCTAACGTTGGTATCACTTCCTGATGCACGCATGTTAGTTAACTGCTTGCCTTTGGTAAGGTTAATAACCAAATCGTTATCGCGGATGTGTTCGCCTAATACCTGTCCTTCGTAAATATCAACTCCCGGATCAACGTGGAAACGACCACGATCCTGTAATTTATCAATAGCGAAAGCAGTAGTTTTACCAGTATCCATTGATACCAATACACCATTTAAGCGGCCCGGGATCTGACCTTTCCATGGTTCGTATGCTTTAAAGCGGTGAGCCATAATAGCCTCGCCACCGGTAGCGGTCAATACGTTGTTACGTAAACCGATGATACCACGAGCAGGGATATCAAATTCAAGGTGCTGTAAATCGCCTTTAGGTTCCATTACCAACAGGTCGCCTTTGCGCTGTGTTACCAGCTCAATAACTTTACCTGCAACATCGCCCGGTACATCAACTATTAAAGTTTCAACCGGCTCACATTTAACACCATCAATTTCTTTAACAATAACCTGCGGCTGACCTACCTGTAACTCATAACCTTCGCGGCGCATAGTTTCGATTAAAACTGATAAGTGAAGGATACCACGACCATACACCAGGTATGAATCAGGCGATTCGGTTTCAACAACCTTAAGCGCCAGGTTTTTCTCCATCTCTTTGTATAAACGATCACGCAGGTGGCGAGAGGTAACAAATTTACCCTCTTTACCAAAGAAAGGTGAAGTATTGATGGTGAACAACATGTTCATAGTTGGCTCATCAATATGTATAACTTCCAGTTGTTCTGGTTTTTCAAAATCGGCAATAGTATCACCAATATCAAAACCATCAATACCAACTACAGCACAAATATCGCCAGAGCTTACTTCTGTAGCACGTACTTTACCCAAGCCTTCAAAAGTATATAATTCCTTTATTCTTGATTTTTGGATAGTGCCATCGCGTTTTACTAAAGATACCGGTTGGTTCTCTTTAATAGTACCACGGGCTACACGACCAATGGCGATACGGCCTACGAAAGATGAATAATCTAACGAGGTGATCTGCATTTGCAAAGTACCTTCGGCTATTGGTGCCGGTGGAATGTTAGCCAATATAGCATCCATTAACGGGAAAATATCCTCTGTAGGTGTTTTCCAGTCGGTGCTCATCCAGCCTTGTTTTGATGAACCGTAGATAACCGGGAAATCCAGTTGATCTTCAGTTGCTTCAAGGTTGAAGAATAATTCAAATATCTGTTCGTAAACTTCTTCAGGGCGGCAGTTTTCTTTATCAACCTTATTAACAACAACAATAGGTTTTAAGCCTAATGCCAATGCTTTTTGGGTTACAAAGCGGGTTTGAGGCATAGCGCCTTCAAATGCATCGCAAAGTAATAAAACACCATCAGCCATTTTCAATACACGCTCAACCTCGCCACCAAAATCGGCGTGACCAGGAGTATCAATAATGTTGATCTTAACGTCTTTATACATTACCGAAACGTTTTTTGATACGATGGTGATACCTCGCTCGCGTTCCAGGTCATTGTTATCCAATATTAATTCACCAGTTTCTTGGCCTTCACGGAAAATGGCGCAACTGTGTAAAATTTTGTCAACCAACGTGGTTTTACCGTGGTCAACGTGTGCGATAATCGCAATGTTTCTTATTTTTTGCATGAAAATGCTCCTAAAATTTGGCGCAAAGGTAACGTTAATATATGGCATTTTAAAGCTTTGCAAGCTTATAGAGAAACATTTATACAATTTAATTACCAAATAGTGTTAACAGCTTATAATTTAAAGTGCTGACCAGTTGAAAATTATAAAGAAAATCAGTTAAATTAGTTAAACATTTCACATAGTCATGCCTGATTACGTACAGTTACTTTATGATATGGAAGTGCATTCCGTTGCCGGGATACGCAGGTATTTTGAAGAGGGTGGTAACCCTAATGATGTACAGGAAGGGATACCTGTTTTTACCAAGATGKTGGAGATGTACACCCGTACCCCCCGTTTCAGGGATTGCGTACTGGCCTTTATAGATGCAGGATTGGATTTTGAAGATAAAGCACTGCTATCTGTTTTAATTGATGACGCTGAAAAATTAAAAGCTGCCATCAGTGATGCCCCGGCAGCGGCCATAACCAAAACATATGCCTTATTTAACAATACTTATACACCCTTAACCGGGGGTACATTGTTGCATTTTTGTGCAGAATATAATAGTCTGGCCTGCGCGAAACTACTTGTACAATATGGGGCTGATGTAAACGCGAAGGCTGGTTTGGATGAGTATGRCTTTGGCGGGCATACCCCCATTTTTCATACTGTTAATCAAAACGGTAATAACTCGGCGCCCATGCTCTATTTTTTATTGGAAAACGGGGCCGACCTTACCCACACCGTAAAAGGCCTGATATGGGGCAAAGGGTATGAATGGGAAACATTTATCCCTGCCGTAAACCCCATAAGTTACGCCATGATGGGCTTATTGCTCCAAATGCACCGCAAAGAAAAAACCATAACCGATGTAGTGTCGTTGCTTATTAAACACGCGTACGGGATAGATTATACATCGCCTAATGTTCCGTGTAAATATTTAACGCATTGATCGTAAGGTGGGTATTCTTTTAAATTTGCCATTATATTCAAAGCTGTGTCATTTCGAACCCTTCTGAGTTGGGTAAAGCAGGGTAAGGGTGAGAAATCTTATACAACATGAATTGCAAAGCGTGTAAGATTTCTCTTCGCCCTACCACACAACTCCACCGCCGCTCATCGAAATGACATGGTTTGTTTTATAGTTAGGCGCTAATCGCCTACCTGATCGTTTAAAAAAATCCAATTAGGGTTTATGGATTCTATCAGATCATTTTTCTTCTCCCTACGCCACTTCTTAATTTCTTTTTCTCTTTCAATAGCATGTTCAATATGTGAAAAATGCTCATAGTAAACTAAATTGTAGCAGTAGTACTGGCCGGTGAATGACTTTTGAGTGCCTTTGTTTTCCCTATGCTGACGCAATCTGACGCTTATATCATTTGTAACCTCAACATACAACACTGTTTTCCCTGGATTAGTAGTGATATAGACATAATAATTGTGATTCCACATTGTTTTAAAGATATCAATTAAGGCATGGTTTAAATGCATAGCCTAAGATTTCTCTTCACTCCGCTACACAATCTCAATCCGTGTTCATCGAAATGACAAGAGTTATTATTATGTATGACCTAAATAAGTCATGTCATTTCGAACCCTCATGAGGTGGCCAAAGCAAGGGGAGGGTGAGAAATCTTATACGCCCTGTACAGAACGTGTGAAATGCATGGCATACAAGATTTCTCTTCGCCCCATCACGCAATCACTTCTGCTCATCGAAATGACATAGTGGGTGATATCTTCTTTCTTCCTACCTCCCAAATGCCCAGCTCAAAAACTTAGGCATGGCTTTGGCCCATGTTGCGGTATCGTGGCTACCGCCAACTACTTCAACGTATTGTATCTCGGCAGGGCGTGTGTAGTCTTTATTTTCCAGTTCTTTTATCAGGTCGATGGTATCGTCAATGGCATCAATAATACCGTTTTTATTGCGGTCGGTTGTTTCATCCTTAGTACCGGTTTGCAGCCAAAATTTAAGATCAGGTTTCTCCGCGGTACTTTTAATAACCGAGTGCATGATGCGGTCAGCATCGGTATAACCCTTGGCCAGATCTTTCCCCCTCCACCAGAACGAGCCGGAGAACACGCCCACTTTATCAAACACATCAGCATTGTTCCAGGCAATATCAAAGGCCGACAATCCGCCTAATGAAAATCCCGCGTAAGCAGTGGTTTCAAAATCACTGATACCGGTTTGCGCTTTAATCTGCGGCAGCAATTCGGTTACAATAAATTCAGTATAAATATCGGCCTTTGAACCGCGTTTTTTAAAGTCGGGTTTACCGGCAATGCCGTATTCCTGTATGCGGTCTTCACCGGCATGTATGGCCGCTACCAGCAGCGGTTTTATACGGTTAGTGCTATACAACTGCTCCAGTGTTGCTCTTAGTTCCAGGTTATCCAGCTCCTGGCCATCGTTCAGCAATAGCAAACTCAGCGGCTCGGTCAGTTCCTGTTCGTCAGGCATTAAAAGCGTGCAGGTAACTTCCCTGTTCAGCAGTTCGGAGTTTATAGTTATATTTTTTTCGGTGATCGTCATTTCAATTTCAGCCCAGCCCCAGTACATCTTTGTCTCCTTTTTAAAGGGCACAAAAGTAAAAATACTTTTCATTTTTTGGGATATTTAGCCTCACCTAATCCTCTCCAAAGGAGAGGACTTTATTTTTGAACCCTCTCCTTTGGGGAGGGCAGGGTGAGGCTTTTTTATGCTAACCTATTAATTTATCAGACTGTTGCCTTTTTCAATCAAACCGCTTAACTTACAATCAGAAACCAAAACCCATTATTTTGACTGAAAAATATCACCGCTGGTACTCGCCAAACTTAAACACCGACCTGGAAATGCTGGTATTTGGCGACAGGGGTTTTCCGGTGATCCTGTTCCCGACAACAAAGGGGCGCTATTACCAAAACAAGGATTTCGGACTGATAGATAGCGTAAAATGGTTTATTGATGAAGGCTTGGTTAAAATATACTGCCCCGATACCATTGACGATCGCAGTTGGTACGATAAAGGCATTTCCCCTGCCGACCGCGCCCGCAACTATACCTGGTACGATAAAATGCTGCTCGACGAACTGGCACCCTGGGCCATGCAYGAAACCGGTGTGGGTAAGGTAGCTATGGCAGGTTGCAGTTTTGGTGGCTACCATGCGGCCAACTTCGCCTTTAAACACCCGGAGAAGGTGGCGCATCTGTTTACCATGGGCGGCGCTTTTGATATTAAAATGTTTACCGATGGTTTTTATAATGATGATATATTTTATAATAATCCGGTTGATTTTTTACCCGGCAGCAACCAGCATGAACTATGGCAAATGAATATTATTCTCGGCACATCAGAACATGACATTTGCAAAGGATATAATTTACAACTATCAAACATTTTGGCTCAAAAAAACATTAACCATTGGCTGGATATACGCCCGAATGCCAGTCACGACTGGCCGATATGGAAAGAAATGTTTTCGCATTATTTATCAACCATTAAATAATTATTGAATTAGAGAGTTATTGAATAAAGTTAAATAAACCCGAACTGACAACTGAAAAACATCATACCATCTAAAAACATCATACCATCTACCATGAAAAAAATAGGCATCTTATTCGGACAGGAAAATTCATTTCCACAGGCATTTGTTGATCGTATCAATCAAAAGGCAGAGAAAAACATCTCGGCAGAGTTTGTACGCCTTGATAAGGTGATGCAAGCCGAACCGCTGGACTACGCTGTGATCGTCGACCGGATCTCGCAGGATGTACCGTATTATCGCGCAGCCCTGAAAAACGCTGCTATTTGTGGTACGGCGGTAATTAACAACCCCTTTTGGTGGAGTGCCGACGAAAAGTTTTTCAACAACGCGCTGGCTGTAAAATTGGGTGTACCAGTACCCAAAACAGTGATCCTGCCATCAAAAGAACTGCCCGATGATACTACAGAAAAATCCTTCCGCAACCTGGCTTACCCTTTAGATTGGGATGGTATATTTAATTACATCGGTTTCCCGGCCTATATGAAACCATTTGATGGTGGCGGCTGGAAAGAGGTTTACCAGCTGAACAACCGCGAAGATTTTTTTAAAAATTACAATAAAACCAAACAGCATGTAATGATGCTGCAGGAAGAAGTAGTATTCGACGACTATTTCCGTTGTTATTGCATAGGCGGCAAACACGTGCGTATTATGCAGTATGAGCCGCGCAACCCGCACCATTTGCGTTATGAACATGGTAAAGCCCCGGCATCAAAAAAAATACTGGATACGATTAAAAACTATGTTATAAAACTGAATCAGTATTTGGGCTACGATTTTAATACGGTTGAGTTTGCTATTCGCGATGGCATACCTTACGCTATTGATTTTTGCAATCCTGCCCCCGATGCCGAAGTGACCAGCGTAGGCCAGGAAAACTTTGAATGGGTGGTTGAAACCGCCGCCGATTACGCCATTGAACGAGCCAAAAGCCAAAAGGACGGCCTGGATAACCTAACCTGGGGCGAGTATGTAAAAACATCGGCTACCAAAACTCCGCTGGTAAGCGCCAAAGCAAAACCAGTGAAGGAGGATGTTTCTGTAGGGAAAGTTGATCATGGGATAGAGGCTGAGGGAAAAGTAAAGAAGGAGAAGGTGGTGAAGCTTGTTAAAGAGAAAGCAGCGAAGGAGAAGCCTAAAAAAGTGGCAAAGAAATAATATACACTCATGTCATGCCGAATTTATTTCGGCATCTCACGGGACAGACGAATTTCCTGTTCACAATTTGCAAATGAGATGCTGAAACCAGTTCAGCATGACATGATATTTTCCCATCGTTTGTGGCTTCACAGGCAAGGGCATAAAATGTAATACTAACCAATTATGAACGAGTTTACTTTAGGTGTTGAAGAAGAATTTATGGTGATTGACCCTGTTACCAGGGAGCTAAAATCGCATGAGCAAAGAATTGTGGATAGCGCCCAAAAGATCCATGAGGACCAGGTAAAGGCCGAAATGCACCAGGCCGTGGTGGAAGTGGGCACCCATATTTGCCACAATACCCAGGAGGCACGTAAAGAGGTAAGCAAACTACGCACCACCGTGGCTCAACTGGCGGGTGATATCGGCTTACGCATTGGCGCATCGGGTACTCACCCTTTTTCGCACTGGCAGCACCAGTTGATCACTGATCATCCACGGTATTTTGAAATTGTTGATGAGATGCAGGAGGCTGCCCGCTCCAATCTTATTTTTGGCTTGCATGTGCATGTGGGCATCCAATCGCGGGATATGGCTATACATATAGCCAACCAGGTACGCTATTTTTTGCCGCATGTTTATGCCCTTTCAACCAACTCTCCTTTTTGGGAGGGGCGCAATACAGGCTTCAAATCGTTCCGTACCAAGGTGTTCGACAAGTTTCCACGCACCGGCATCCCTGATTATTATAGCAGTATTGAGGAATACGATAATTACATCAAACTGCTGGTAAAAACCAATTGTATTGATAATGCCAAAAAAATCTGGTGGGACATTCGTGTACACCCCTTTTTCGAAACCATTGAGTTCCGCATTTGCGATTGCCCTATGCTGGTTGATGAAACCATAGCCTTTACCGCTCTTTTCCAGGCCCTATGCGCCAAACTGTATAAACTGCGGCTGCAAAACATGAACTTCATCACCTATTCGCGCGCGCTTATCAACGAAAACAAATGGCGTGCGGCACGTTACGGGATCGACGGAAAAATGATTGACTTTGGTAAGGAAATGGAAGTGAACACCCGCTCACTGGTATTGGAACTGTTAGATTTTGTTGATGATGTGGTTGACGAGCTTGGCTCGCGTGACGACTTGCAGTACGTACACAAAATACTGGAACACGGTACCGGGGCCGACAGGCAGTTGGCCGTTTACCAGCAAAATAATAACTTTGAAGACGTGGTTGACTACATTACCTCGCAAACATTAAAGGGATTATAAATAATGACAACAAAATAATGACAACAAATAAACCGGAAATCAGGGTAGCGATTCTTGACCTGTACGATGGGATAGCAAACGAGGGGATGCGTGGTTTCCAGGATATCTTGAACAGGTATAAGGCGCAGCACAATTTAAATTTAAGTTACCGCATATTTGATGTGCGCCGTCGCTGCGAAATGCCGGGGACAGATTTTGACATTTATATTTCAAGCGGTGGCCCAGGCGATCCGCTGATTTCGGAAGGTACCGAGTGGGAAAAGAAATATTTCAGGCTGATTAATAAACTGGAAGACTACAACCTGTCAAACCACGCCGATAAAAAACATGTCTTGTTTGTATGCCACTCCTTCCAGCTCATGTGCCGCCATTACAAATTGGGCGATATCAATATGCGCTACTCACCATCGTTTGGTGTGTTGCCCGTGAACCAAACTCCGGTCGGTGCAAATGACCCCATTTTGGAGGGCCTTGCCAATCCGTTTTACGCGGTTGACTCACGAAGCTGGCAGGTGATTAATCCCGATGAAAAACGGTTTAAGGAACTGGGCATGCAACTGGTAGCTATTGAAAAGGAACGTCCGCATGTTGATATGCCCCGTGCCATGATGGCCATCCGCTATAACGATTATTTTTTTGCCACCCAGTTTCACCCCGAAGCAGATGCCAATGGCATGAAAGCACTATTACTAAAGGAAGAAAAAAAAGACGAAGTAATAAACGAACACGGCGAAGTAAAATATCGCGAAATGCTGGAACACCTGGATGATCCGGATAAAATAACCTATACCCAGCATACACTCATTCCAAACTTTTTAAACCAGGCAGTGCTGAGCTTGCAGGGTACCACCACCTTGTCATCCTGAGCATAGCGAAGAAGAAGCCCCCTCTAAACGGCGGAGCCATCATGAACACAAAAAATAAAAATAATAATGTGAATAATCTCCCCCCAAAGGGGAAGACTTTAAAAAGCATTTTGAAGCCCTCTCCTATGGAGAGGGTTGGGTGAGGCCTCTTGACGCGTTTAATTATAAAAACAATAAAGCCGCAACCTTTTAAGGCTACGGCTTTGTTATAAAGTATAAGTTTTCCTATTACTTAGCTTCTGCGTTAAACAGCTTTGATTTATCAACCTTTTCAACTTTCATACCATCGGCCAGGATTTTTGATATGGCTGCATAAGGGGCCGAAACCACTTCTTCGCCACCTTTTAACCCCGACAGGATCTGAATATAGGTATCGTTCTGAATACCCGTGGTTACCTGTACTTGTTTTAGTTTGCCGGCAGTATAAACGTACACATACTCTTTTGCTGGTGCACTGATCTGTGGTTTATTCTTACTATCATCCTTTGCAGGTGAGCTGGCGGCAGCATCTTTTTTCTCATCCCTTGTGGTTACCGATTGTATTGGAACCGATAAGCCTTTAACGTGGTTTGTATTAATATCAACTGTAGCCGTTAATCCCGGGCGGAAAGGAGACGGGTTATCTACCGTTTTTTTAAGCAATCCTGCGTATGAGTTTGCATCGATGCGTACTTTAACTGTAAAGTTGGTCACCTGATCGGCAGTAGTACCAACCACATTGGCCGAACTTCCTATCTCAATTACCGCACCGGTAAACTTTTTACCTAAAAAGGCATCAATTTCAATATTTGCAGGGTCGCCTAATGAAATACGGTTAATATCGTTTTCATTCACATCAACATTTACATCCATTTTACTCAAGTCAGATATGGTCATGATCTCGGTACCTGCAAATTGCTGGGTACCCAAAACACGCTCACCTTTTTCTATCGACAGCTTAGATACCACACCATCAACCGGCGAATAAATAGTTGTTTTTGCCAGGTTATCCTGGGCTTCTTTAACCGATGCTGATGATTGAGCAAGGCCAAACTGCGCGCCAACTACATTTTGCTTGGCAGCTTCTAAAGCTGCTTTGGCACCCTCATAACTTGCTTTGGCGTTATCATACTCAGATGCGGTAAGCACCTTATTATCATACAACTCCTTACTACGTTTATAAATAGCAGCCTGGTTATTAAAGGTTGCCTCCGATTGTTTAAGCATTTGTTGGGAATTACCCACGCTTGCTTTTTGAGTGCTGTATGATGCTACTGCCCTGTCAAAACCCGACTTTAATATATCAGGCCTTATTTTACAAAGCAGTTGGCCCTTTTTAACTACATCACCCTCCTTTATAGGCAGCTCAACCACCTCGCCCGAAACTTCAGGGCTAATTTTAACTTCTATGTGCGGTTTTATTTTCCCACTGGCCGATACGGTTTCGTTAACCTCACGCACATCAGCTTTTTCAGTGGCTACCTGGGTTAAAGGGGGTTTACCAACCAGACCGGCAACCCTGGCTATTACGTACAATACGATTATTGCTCCCAGGCCAATCAAAATATATTTAGTAGTTTTTCCCATGACTATGCGTTTGGATATTTTTTATTTAATGTTTAAAATTTAGCTTACTTATTATATTATAATGTTATTGGATTGCCCAGGTAATAGTCAATCACTTTACTCCTGAAAATAACCTGGTATTGCGCCTCTATCATATCAAACTGTGATTTATTAAGGTTGGTTAATGAGGTATTATAATCAAGTGAGTTTACTAAACCAACTGTAAAACGTTGCTGCGTAATATTAAAAGCTTCCTTATTAGCCTGGTAGGTTTGCATAGTCGATTGGTATTTCTTTTCGGCCGCCTTTACATCCCATACAGCCTGGTAAATAATTTTACTCAGATTATTACGGGCCAGTTGTGCGCCTACCTGTGCATTTTGGGCCTGTATTTTTGCCTTACGTACCTGTGTGCGTGAGCTAAACCTGTTAAAAATAGGTATTTGTAAGCTTATGGCAATTGCCTGGTTAAAGTTATCGCTCAATTGCGTAAAAAATGGATTGCTCTTAAAAACTTGTGTAAAGCCTGGTTGCACAACAACCTGTTGTGTATTTTGCACAAATCCTATCGGAGTTAATGTTCCGTTAGCAGTTGCCGAGGCAAGCGTATTTTTCGCATCCGAAAAATTAGACCCTGCCTGCCCTATTAAACTAACAGTTGGGTAATAAGTACCTTTAGCAACCTTTATGGCTTGTTCGGCTGTCCGTTGCTGAGCTTCGGCAAGCAACACATCCGGGTTTACACCCAATGCCGTTTTTAATACATCCTGCGGATCGTAAATTGTTTTTATATCAGTCAGCTTGCTGATATCCGGTTTCTCCACTGATATGTCAATGGCCGGGCTCATTTCCATGTATTGTTTTAAGGTGAGCATTGATAATTCCAGCTGATTTTCGGCATTGGTATAATTCAGATCAGCGGTTGATAGCTGGGCTTTGGCTTGCGAAAGATCGGCCAACGTTTGGTTACCTACATCAAAATTTTTCTGGGCCCGGTCTAAAGTTAGTTTTGCGATATCAATTTGCTGTTGTGATGCTTTTACCAGGTCCTGGTTGGTTAATACCTGAAGAAAAGTGGTAACCACATTTAGCACCAGGTCGTTTTTAACTTTAGTAGTAGCTGTTTTATTAGCATCAAGCGTTAATTTGTTTTGGATTATCTGGTTACGTAACTGCCCACCTTGAAATAGTGTGACCTGGGAAGAAATGTTTCCATAAAACTGAAGGATACGCTGATTAATGAACTGGTAAGTTGACTGGTCAATATTACGGCCAAAATTAAATCCTCCCTGTGGAGCCGCAGTTAAATTGGGTAATTGATTGTTTTTTGCTTGCTTCAGGTCTTCATCTGATAAAGCCTCAGTAAACTGCGCCTGCTTGATGGTTAAATTACGCTCAAGCGCAAGGTCAATTGCTTTTTGTAACGTTATTACTTCCTGTGCCTTAGCTTTAAAACTAAGTGCCGAAAACAGGAATATGCCAATGAGGAATGTTTTAATGGGTAGTGATAATGTTGGTTTCATAAAGTTTTTCTATACAATGGTAAGCAACTGATGATTACCTTGCAATGTTCATTTTCGTTTATTTTTTAAAATAAAACATTTAACACCTATATTTTAATATGTATTTGGTTAAAACACCCTGGCTGCTCAAAAGGCTATATCCTGAACTAATTTGGAACATGAACCAAACTAACCGTTGCATTTATCTCACTTTTGACGATGGACCTATACCAATTGTTACAACACACATATTAAATATTTTAAAACAATATAATGCCAAAGCCACCTTTTTTTGTATCGGGGATAATGTAAACAAACATCCTGATATTTTCAAGCAATTAATAACGGACGGCCACGCTATAGGCAACCATACCTACAATCACTTAAAAGGCTGGAAAACTGATAATGAAACATACCTGAATAATTTTTTGCTGACTGATAAAATATTGGATACCCCGCTTTTCCGGCCGCCGTACGGCCGGATAAAAAAACGCCAGATCAAAGACTTGCAGGCGGCCCGGCCCGATATTAAAATTATGATGTGGGATGTGCTCAGCGGCGACTTCGACCAAAATCTTAAACCCGAAGATTGCCTTAAAAACGTGCTGAAACATACGGAGGCTGGATCGATGGTGGTTTTTCACGATAGCCTAAAAGCGTTTGACCGTGTGAAATATGTGTTGCCCAGGGCGATGGAATACTGGAGCAAGGAAGGGTATGAGTTTTGCCCCCTAATCCCCTGAAGAGGGTTGTATTAGTTTTTATTTACTAAACCCGGTCAATCACCAAATTGTATAGATAATATGGGATAGGGCTTACCGGCTCCAGCAGCTAAGCTATCAAACAACAACAATTCACATAAAACCTTGTTATTCAATTATTACTCCACTAAATAATACGTAGATGAGAGCATGGATAACCTTAGCGGTTTTAGCGGGTATTTTATTATTTAGCACCTGTAAAAAAAGCCCAAAAAACACCAATACACCTGATACACCTGGCAACGATTCAGCATTAACCGACAAAGTTTTAACTGATAAATTAACATTCCCATGGGAGGTTTTATGGGGGCCGGATAATAAGTTATGGATAACCGAACGCGGCGGCAAAATAAGCAGTATAGACCCGGCTACAGGCGCCATTACCCCCATAAAAATCATTAGCGATGTGGTTTCACGTGGAGAAGGAGGTTTACTTGGTATGGTTTTACACCCCGATTTTGCTACCACCCCCGAGGTTTTTGTGGCTTATAATTATGACAAAGGCGGCATCTATATTAAAAAGATCGTAAAGTTTACTTACAGCGGCGGCACCCTGATCAATCCTGTGGTTTTGCTGGATAACGTTCCTGCTGCCAGTATTCATAACGGAACCCGCCTGGCCATCTCTCCCGATAAAAAACTTTTTATAACCAGCGGAGATGCTTCCGAAGCACCAAGAGCGCAGGATAAAAACAATCCTGCAGGTAAAATTCAGCGCATCAACCTGGATGGCAGTATCCCCTCAGATAACCCAATAGCAGGCAGTGCTGTTTGGAGTTACGGTCACCGTAACGCTCAGGGACTTGTTTTTGTTGGCGACCGGCTTTACAGCTCGGAACATGGTAACTCGACTGACGACGAGATCAACATTATCCAAAAAGGGCAAAACTTTGGCTGGCCTAATGTAGAGGGTTATTGCAACACTAATGAAGAGAAATCCTTCTGTGCAGCAAACGATGTAGTTGAACCAATCCAGGGCTGGACACCTACTATCGCCCCATCGGGCATCGACTACTATAATAAAGAAGCTATCCCGCAATGGAAAAACTCATTGTTGTTAGCCGTACTAAAAGGTTCGGAATTACTGCAGATAAAACTAAACTCAGCTGGCGACAAAGTAGAAAGCGTGAACACCTTTTATAAAAACAAATACGGCCGCATGCGTGATGTTGCCATATCACCGGATGGCAAGGTATTTATTATAACAAGTAATGGGAGCAATGATAAACTAATAGTGGTGAGCGGGAAGTAGAACAGTTGGTGCTATGCCGGCTGCATTCCCCCTCAGGGGGTTAGGGGGCATCCTATTTAGAATATCTCCAAATAACATTTACACAATTGACTGACAGCTTTTACCTGTAATTTTTGTAAATTCGCCGCACTACGTTCAACTCAATGAACTTAGTGTCAATTCTTTTACTTTCACCTAAAAATCAAATACAAATGGCTTTTGATTTAGATATGATCAAAAAAGTTTACGACCGCTACAGCACCCGTGTGGATGCTGCCCGCAAAGCGACTGGTAAACATCTTACTTTAACCGAAAAAATATTATACGCCCACCTTTCTGAAGGCGATGCTCAAAAAGCATTTGGCCGCGGAGTAGATTACGTTGATTTTGCACCAGACCGTGTGGCTATGCAGGATGCTACAGCGCAAATGGCCCTGCTGCAGTTTATGCAGGCTGGCCGTCCGCAGGTTGCAGTTCCGTCTACCGTGCATTGCGATCACTTGATACAGGCAAAAATTGGCGCCGTTGCCGATTTAAATACAGCTATTGATGTAAACCGCGAAGTTTATGATTTCCTGGCTTCGGTTTCTGATAAATATGGTATTGGTTTTTGGAAAGCCGGTGCAGGTATCATTCACCAGGTTGTTTTAGAAAACTATGCATTCCCGGGTGGTATGATGATCGGTACCGATTCACATACCCCTAACGCGGGTGGTTTAGGTATGGTTGCCATTGGTGTTGGTGGTGCCGATGCCTGCGATGTAATGGCAGGTTTACCATGGGAGCTTAAATTCCCTAAACTTATCGGTGTTAAATTAACTGGTAAATTATCAGGCTGGACATCAGCTAAAGACGTTATACTTAAAGTAGCAGGTATCCTTACAGTAAAAGGTGGTACCGGTGCTATTGTTGAATATTTTGGCGAAGGTGCACGTTCACTATCTGCCACAGGTAAAGGTACTATCTGTAACATGGGTGCCGAAATTGGCGCAACCACTTCTATCTTTGGATATGATGAAAAAGCTGCTGCTTACCTGAAAGGTACCAAACGCGGTGATATTGCCGAGCTTGCCGATGCTATTGCAGCACACTTAACCGGCGATGATGAGGTGTATGCTAATCCTGAACAATATTTTGACCAGGTGATTGAGATCAACCTGTCTGAGTTGGAACCACATGTAAACGGTCCGTTTACTCCTGATCTGGCATGGCCTATCTCTAAATTCGCTACCGCGGTTAGGGAAAACAACTGGCCCACTAAATTAGAAGTTGGTTTAATAGGTTCTTGTACCAACTCATCTTATGAGGATATTACCCGTTCTGCATCTATTGCAAAACAGGCTATCGATAAAAAATTAAAAACTAAAGCAGAGTTCACCATTACACCAGGATCAGAACTGGTACGTTACACCGTTGACCGTGATGGCTACCTGGATACTTTTGGTCAAATGGGCGGTGTGGTATTGGCTAATGCCTGCGGACCTTGTATTGGTCAATGGGCCCGTCATACTGACGATCCTACCCGCAAAAACTCTATCATCACTTCGTTTAACCGTAACTTCGCTAAACGCCAGGATGGTAACCCTAATACCCACGCTTTCGTAGCATCACCAGAAATTGTTACAGCGTTTGCTATAGCAGGTGATTTGACCTTTAACCCGCTTACTGATACCCTTACCAACGAACTTGGCGAGCAGGTTAAGTTTGATGAGCCACAAGGTATTGAAATGCCGGTAAAAGGTTATGCTGTTGAAGATGCCGGCTACCAGGCCCCTGCCGAAGATGGCAGCCAGGTTCAGGTACTTGTTGATCCAAAATCATCACGTCTGCAACTGTTGGAGCCGTTCGCGGCATGGGAAGGCATTGATCTTAAAGGTTTAAAACTATTAATTAAAGCTAAAGGTAAATGTACTACCGACCATATCTCTATGGCTGGTCCGTGGTTAAAGTTCCGTGGTCATTTGGATAACATTTCAAACAACATGCTGATCGGTGCCATTAACTATTTTAATAATACTGCCGATAGCGTTAAAAATGAAATAACCGGCGAATACGGACCGGTACCTGCCACCCAACGCGATTACAAAGCGCATAACATAGGTACTATAGTAGTAGGCGACGAAAACTATGGCGAAGGTTCATCACGCGAGCACGCGGCTATGGAGCCACGTCACTTGGGTGTACGCGCTATACTGGTAAAATCATTTGCCCGTATCCACGAAACCAACCTTAAAAAACAAGGCATGCTGGGTATCACTTTTGCTGATACCAACGATTACGATAAAATACAGGAAGATGACGTTATCGACATCAATGGCTTAACCGCTTTTGCCCCGGGCAAACAGTTAACCGTTGTATTAAACCACAAAGATGGTTCTGTTGATTCGTTCGCGGTAAACCATACCTACAACGCTCAGCAAATTGAGTGGTTTAAAGCCGGCGGCGCGCTAAACATCATCCGCAAGCAAATGGCTTCTTAATTAATTTCGGATATCGGATTGTCGATTTCAGATTTAAATATTTTAAAGCCTCCCTTTTGGGGAGGCTTTTTTGGTTTACTTCTTGCGCTCGTTTGCAACGAGTGCTTAATATGTGTCAGCGTTTACAACGCGAATAGTATTACCAGAAGCGATACAATCGCAAAACCATGTTAAGCACTCGTTGCAAACGAGCGCAAGTGGAAATATATTTTAGCAAATCAAGAATTCCCCCTTCAGGGGGTTAGGGGGCCTTCACCACCCTCTTCAGCACCAGTAAATTTTGACCGTTTAAACTATAGCCGCTGATATTATTTTGGTACAGGTTTACCAGTTTATCATAGTATAGCACTACCACCGGCGATTGCTCCATAACAATACCATCCATTTGTTGATACAGGGTATAACGGGCAGTATCGTTTTTTACGTGGTAGGTTTGCTCAAACAGTGCATCGAATTTTCTATTATTAAAGCCGGTATAATTGGGCCCAAAAGGGATCTTGTTTTTGGAATAGAAAACCGACAGGTAATTTTCACCGTCGGGGTAATCGGCTATCCATTGGCCATAAAAAAAGTTAATGCCATTTTTTGATACCAACTCACGCAGGCTGGCGCCCTGGGTAATCTCCACACTGGTTCTAATCCCTAACCTGTCAAGCTGGCCTTGTACATATTCTATCAAACTGCGGTAACCTACCGTGGTAGCCAGCGAAATTTCTGGCAGGTTTTTACCATCAGGAAAACCCGCTTCGGCCAATAGCTGGCGGGCTTTCTCAGGATCGTAGGTATATCCTTTTAAATGCTTGCTAAAGCCCGGCATACCTTCGGGGATAAAACCCGCATAGCCGGGCGTACCCATGCTGTTGCGCAGGTATTTCATCATTTTTTGCCTGTCGATAGCATAGTTAATAGCCTGCCTTACTTTCAGTATCCGCAAGGGCGATTTTTTGACTATGGCCAGGTTGGTATCCACCAATATACCTAAGTACATGGTGTTGAGGTATGGGGCGGTATTTAAAATGAATTTCCCCTTATACTTCTGCGTTACCTTGCCCGATTTGGTTAAAATATCATCGCGATAGCTGCCGTCAATATCATTCAAAAAGTCGAGTTTCTTTTTTATAAACTCTAAAAACGAGGTTTGCTTATCGGCAATAAATGTGGCTTTAACCGCATCAAGGTAAGGTAAGCGTTGACCTTTATTATCCTTTTCCCAGTATTTTTCATTTTTCATTAATACCAGCACTTCGCCTTCCTTCCAATATTTAAATTTAAACGGACCGGTGCCTACAGGATGACTCCTGAAATCCTTGCCGTAAAACTCTACTACCTCTCTGGGTACAACGGAACAGTATTGCGCGGTGAGCATGCTTAAAAAAGGCGCGAATGGCTGTTTAAGCCTAATCCGGAAGGTGCTATCGTTGGGTGCGGTAAAGGCATTTTTGCCTTCTACTTTATCGCTAAAGATCCACGAGCCGGACGAGGCAACCTTAGGGTCGATCAAGCGGCTAAAGCTGTAAACAAAATCAGCAGCTACCGCCCTCCTGCCCACGCCCCCTGCAAAATGCGGATCGTCATGAAAATACACATCGTTACGTAAATGAAAAGTGTACAAAAGCCCATCGGCCGATATATCCCAGCTTTTGGCTATGCAGGTAGTTACTTTAAGGCTATCATTGATCTGCACCAAGCCATTAAAAATCTGATTATCCATCCAAATGGTATAACGGTTGCGGCAAAAGGCAGGGTCAAGCGAAGTAAGGCCCTCCTCCAGATTGATGTTAAAAACAGTTTTATGCGAACCGGGAGTATTAGTATGACAGGCCGTGAGTTGAATTAGCAGTACAGAAAGCAGCAATAAGGCCCATTTATTCATTTAAAGCAAATATATTAATTATTGAGCTATTGATTTGGGGTGTTTTTATTTATTACTTATAGATGAAGATAATGGCAAAATTAGCACAGGACTTAATTTGAGCCTTATTGAATTGCAAAACATTTGGTACAATCATTTAAAGTATTTAGCAAACCTTATATTTGAGTTAAACCGCAACCTTATTACGCATGATCACCAAAGAAGAACTCCAGGAAAAATACGCGACGCTGTCGCCCGATAAGCTGATGGAAATTATTGACAACAAATTTGATTATACAGAACTTGCTGTAACTGTTGCTATTCAGGAGCTCTCAAGCAGAAATATAACCGAAGATGACGTTAAAAGTTATAAAGATAAACAGGTAGAAAAGGTAACCACTTTTGTAAAAAGAAACATTGTTGATGATCTTAACCTATTACAAAAAAATCTTTTCTTTTTTATCTGGTTCCCGCTTCTAACCTATGCGTTTAGGCGGAATTTTGCAGAGGATGGCTACTTATTAAAATTAAAACAAGCCAATTATTATTCATGGGCCGGCTTTATATCAGTTACACTCATTGGATCTTCACCTGTTGTTTTTGAAGCAGAACTTTCAACCCCAACAACTATAGCTATTTGGATAGCTTGCTTTATTCCAACCTACCTGCTTGATGAGTTTTTTAACCGGCGCAGGCAAATTGAAAAAATGCAAAGATTTTTTGAGCGTAATCGTGCCGGATCAAAAATCGAGGAGGCCAAAGAAGAGGCTGAAAATGATGATATGCCACGCTAAAAGTTTGTCATCCTGAGGAACGAAGGATCTGTTGTTAAGCTTTGAATGATGGCTAATAGATGCTTCACTGTGTTCAGCATGACAGGGAACATTTTTAAACGACGTTGAAAACAAGAAAGCCTCCCAAATGAGAGGCTTTTTTGTAAATAAAGTTTTTAGATCAAACGACCTTAAAAATCCTTTTATACTTCGGCTAAATGTTCGCCGGTAACGGTTTCTTTAATTTTGTTTTCCAGTTCTTCCATTAGTTCAGGGTTATCCAGTATCAGTTGTTTAACTGCATCGCGGCCCTGGCCCAGGCGGGTTTCGCCATAGCTGAACCATGATCCTGCTTTTTTAATAATGTTGTACTCAACACCCAGGTCAATGATCTCGCCTGCTTTTGAAATACCTTCGCCAAACATAATGTCGAACTCGGCTATGCGGAACGGAGGAGCAACTTTATTTTTAACGATCTTAACCTTAACACGGTTACCTGATACTTCGTCGGTATCTTTAATTTGCGATATACGGCGTACATCCAAACGTACCGAAGCGTAAAATTTAAGGGCGTTACCACCGGTAGTAGTTTCGGGGTTACCGAACATTACACCAATTTTATCGCGCAACTGGTTAATAAATATGCAGCAGCATCCTGTTTTGCTGATAGTACCGGTTAGTTTACGCAGCGCTTGTGACATTAAACGTGCGTGCAGACCCATTTTTGAGTCGCCCATTTCACCTTCAATTTCGGCTTTAGGAACCAACGCAGCAACAGAGTCAATAACGAGGATATCAATAGCGCCAGAGCGGATCAGGTTATCGGCAATTTCAAGTGCCTGTTCACCATTATCTGGTTGAGAGATCAGCAGGTTCTCTACATCCACGCCTAATTTTTTAGCATAAAAACGGTCAAAAGCATGTTCCGCATCAATAAATGCAGCAATGCCACCTTTCTTTTGCGATTCGGCAATGGCGTGTATAGCCAGTGTAGTTTTACCAGATGATTCGGGGCCGTATATTTCAATAACCCTTCCTTTAGGTAAGCCACCAACCCCTAAAGCTATATCAAGCCCTAATGAGCCTGTTGATATTACTTCGGTAGGTTCAATAACGGAGTCGCCCAATTTCATGATGGTACCTTTTCCGTATGATTTTTCCAGCTTATCCAACGTAAGCTGTAATGCCTTCAATTTATCTGAATTGTTTTTGTCTGCGCTCATCTTATAAATATCTTCAACAAATATAAATGTTTTATTTTAAAATACTAATTTTTTTAGTAATTTCTTTACTTGATCGTCATTGCGAGATATGAAGCAAGAAGCCCCCTCTAAATCTCCCCCTTTGGGGGAGATTTTTTAAAAGCATTTTAAAGCCCACTCCTTTGGAAAGGGTTGGGTGAGGCTTCTTGCTTCATATCTCGCAATGACGCTTTAGGCTTATTTAATTCTGAAATTAATCAACTTACCAATACCAATCAAATATCTTTATCCACACTTCTCTTCTTCAACTCTTTACTTATTACATTCAAGGCCTTTTTCTTTTTAGCTTCTTTTGCTTTTTTGATCTTAGCGGCCTCGGCTCTTAGCAGCGCGGCTTCGGTATTATTGCGCTCGTAGTATTTACAAAACCAGGTTAGCGGGCAAATTTCGCATTTGGGGCTGCGGGCCACACAAATATACCGGCCATGTAATATGAGCCAGTGGTGGGCCACTCCCAGTACATCCTGGGGTAAATATTCTGTTAGTTGTTTTTCAACCGCCAGTGGTGTACGGGCATTGGTAGTTAGTCCTATTCGATTTGATACTCTGAAAACATGCGTATCAACCGCTATGGCAGGCGCCTCAAACACCACCGAGGCAATAACATTAGCCGTTTTACGACCCACACCCGGCATTTTTTGCAGGTCATCAATACCAGATGGTACTTCGCCATTAAAAACCTCTACCARCATTTTACCCATGCCTACCAAATGTTTGGCTTTATTGTTTGGATAGCTTACACTGCGTATGTAGGTAAAAACCTCCTCGGGGGTGGAAGCTGCAAGATCCTGCGGGGTTGGGAAACGTTCAAACAAAGCTGGAGTTATCTGGTTTATGCGCTTATCTGTACATTGTGCCGATAGTATTACCGCTATCAGCAGTTGAAACGGATTATTATAATGAAGTTCAGTAACAGGGTTTGGCTGTTGCTTTGAAAAATAGTCAACAAAATGGCGATAACGTTCGGCCTTAAGCATGCTTTAATTTGTAGTGATGTTTACGGTTCAATTGATCATAGTGCAACGAGGCATACATATAGGGTATACATATATTATAATATGTATGACTGACACCTAATAGTTACGAATCAATATAAATAGAAAGGTTCATAAATCATTTATCGGATACGGGTTTTTGCCATTTGCAAAACATCAACCTTAATCAACAATTATGATCTATGAACCAGTAAGTTTAAAATACTTAACGCAAGCTTTTTGAGTAGTCAAGTATCTGATGTATAGTATGTACCTTCGGTTTTTTGTTCAAAAGGTCCAAATTAGCACGAAGTGAATTATAAAAAATCAAATCGTCAGCATCCAGATTTTCTTGTCCATTCTTGTCCATTAGAGCTTGGTTAGCAATTCCATTTAACGTCGTAGTAGAGGTTTCATCCATAAGCTTTTTTTGTAATAAATTTTATATGATTTATAACGGTGGCTTAAAGATAATATTTTGTTAAATGAAAATTAAATGAAATTTTTTTATTTAATAATAGATTCATTCGTTATTAACTCATTGAATGATTGGATGCTACCTAATTAAAATTTTTATTGCAGAGCAAATAAAAATTACTTAATGAGCAAATAATATTTTCAACAACCTAATTACGACTGAAAAATGGCTAATTTTTAAGGCTCATTTCCTTGCTTTGCATCATTTTACGCAGGTTATTAAGCGCATAACGCATACGGCCCAGGGCAGTATTTATGCTTACCTCGGTAATATCAGCAATTTCTTTAAAGCTCATATCGCCAAAGTGGCGCATGATCAATACTTCTTTTTGCTCTGATGGCAAAAGCTGTATCAATGTTTTAAGGTCTTTATGAGTTTGTTCGCGCACCATGCGGTCTTCGGTACTTTCATCGTAATTGCCCAGCACTTCAAAAATATCAAAGTCGTCGCCATTACTTACCATAGGAGCACGTTTTTCGCGGCGAAAGTGGTCAATAACCAAATTGTGCGCAATACGGGTTACCCAGGGCAAAAATTTACCTTCTTCGTTATACTTTCCGGCTTTAAGGGTATTTATCACCTTAATAAAGGTGTCCTGAAAAATGTCTTCGGCTAAGTATTCGTCTTTTACCAGCAGGTAAATGGAGGTATATATTTTTGTTTGATATCGTCTGATCAATTCCACCAGCCCCGCTTCGTCGCCGGCAATGTATAGATGGATTAGATCCTGATCACTCTTCAATTGAAAATCCATAGAAAGTACTTCTTAAACTTAATTTTTAGTTATAAAACGTATGAAGTAAAGTATATTCTATAGTATGCTCCTTAGGGGTTAAGAAATTGTTATTTCAAATAAAACAAATTCTCAGTTAAAAAACAAATTATATTTTTTTACTTTCTTCTGTTTATCAGGTTCATTAGAGAAAATTAGTGCCTTTATATTAAAAATTAATGGCCCTTCGGGGTTAGACGCCTATTTCACATAATGGTTTAATCAGGTATTAAATAAAATTCACAACCCATGCAGCTATTTGCAGCTTTAAGTAATTAAAAGTCAGCAAACTGTAAACTCAGTAATTAATTTGGCGCAAACCTAAAAACAAAGTAAAACCTATTTGGATTCTGCTAAATATTTTAGGATTTTTGCACTTTCAAAAAAGTTCATGGATGGTAAAATACAGTTCATGGTATAAATATTGTTTATCATGAACAATTTGACAATCAAATGATCTACCATCCATGGTCAATGAACTAAAATCAAAGAATGACTAAAGAAGCAGAAAAAGATCCGCAGAAACATATCATCATAAAAGGGGCCAGGGTACATAACCTTAAAAATATGGATGTGGCCATCCCCAAAAACAAGCTGGTTGTGGTTACGGGCATGTCAGGTTCGGGCAAGTCATCACTTGCTTTTGATACTTTGTATGCCGAAGGTCAGCGCCGTTATGTAGAAAGTCTTTCGTCCTACGCCCGTCAGTTTCTGGGCCGTATGAACAAACCCRATGTTGATTATATTAAGGGGATAGCCCCGGCTATAGCTATTGAGCAAAAGGTAATTACTTCAAACCCACGCTCAACGGTAGGTACATCAACCGAAATATATGATTATTTAAAACTGTTGTTCTCCCGCATTGGCAAAACCATTTCGCCGGTATCGGGCTTGCCGGTAAAAAAGGATTCTGTTACCGATGTAGTAAACTTTATACTATCGTTGCCCAATGAAACACAGGTAACCATTTTGGCCCCATTATATCCGCATAATAACCGCAGTTTAAAAGAAGAACTTGCCGTTTTAATGCAAAAGGGATTTGTGCGGGTAGAATATCTAAACAAGTTATCTAAAATTGAGGCTTTACTGGAAGATGAATCTATTGATAATACTTCGCTAATTGCTGAGGTGCATGGCGAAAAAAAGGCTAAAGGCAAAAAGCTGAAGACTGAAAGCGATGAAACAATAACACAGGATCCGGAAACACCAACCCACTACCCCGGTGTTCGGATTGTTATTGACCGTATATCAAAAAACGAGGAAGATGAAACTATTAGCCGACTTGGCGACTCGATACAAACCGCTTTTTTTGAAGGTAAAGGTGATTGCTATGTACGTTACCAGGAACCCGATGCTGATGGAGAGCAGGAACGTTTTTTTTGTGACCGCTTTGAGCTCGACGGGATAAAGTTTGAAGAACCAACGCCTAATTTTTTCAGCTTTAATAACCCTTACGGTGCCTGCAAAAAATGCGAAGGCTATGGTAAGGTGATCGGTATTGATGAGGATCTGGTTATCCCCGATAAAAGCAAAAGTATATACGAAGGGGCAATTGCTCCATGGCGCGGCGAAAAAATGCGCGAGTGGAATGATATGCTGGTAAAACACGCCCTTCAGTTTGATTTCCCGATACACCGCCAGTACAACCAACTGACTGAAAAGCAGCAAAGGTTATTATGGACAGGTAATAAATACTTCCGTGGCCTGGATGAATTTTTTCAGGAGATGGAGGCGCAAACTTATAAGATCCAATACCGGGTTATGCTGTCGCGCTACAGGGGTAAAACCACTTGTCCCGAATGTAAGGGCAGTCGCCTGCGCCGGGATGCATCCTACGTAAAGATCAACGAGCGGTCAATTACCGATGTGGTATTGATGCCATTGGATAAGGCCCTTGAATTTTTCCAGGGTTTGCAGCTTAACGAAACCGATGTAAAAATAGGTAAGCGTTTGCTCATGGAGATCACCAACCGGTTGGTATTTTTAAATGATGTAGGCTTAAGCTATTTAACGCTTAACCGTTTATCAAACACCCTATCGGGTGGCGAATCGCAGCGTATTAATCTGGCTACCTCATTGGGCAGTAGCCTGGTGGGCTCTGTTTATGTATTGGACGAACCCAGTATCGGTTTACACCCGCGCGATACGCAACGGCTGATCAGTGTACTTAAATCGCTGCGCGATGTAGGCAATACTGTATTAGTGGTGGAGCACGAAGAGGAGATCATGAAAGCTGCCGACCATATTATTGATATTGGCCCCGAGGCTGGCACCCATGGCGGCGAGCTGATATTCACCGGTACGTACGATGAAATTATTAAAGATGATAACAGCTTAACCGGTCGCTATTTGAGTGGCAAGGAAGAGATCGCCATCCCCGCAAGCCGCCGTAAATGGAATGATTTTATTGAGATAAAGGGTGCGCGCGAAAACAACCTGCAACATGTTAATGCCAAGTTTCCGTTAGGTGTACTTACCGTGGTTACAGGTGTATCAGGCTCGGGCAAAACCAGTTTGGTAAAACGTATACTGGCCCCTGCCCTTCAAAAAACGCTTGGCAATTACTCGGGCGAGCAAACCGGATCATATGACAGCATTGACGGCGATTACGCCAAAATTGAACAGGTAGAACTGGTTGATCAAAACCCTATTGGCCGTTCATCGCGGTCAAATCCGGTTACTTATGTAAAGGCCTGGGACGAGATCCGCAACCTGTATGCCTCACAGCCGGTATCAAAAGCGGCGGGTTTAAAGCCATCAGCATTCTCTTTTAACGTAGAGGGCGGTCGTTGTGATGTTTGCCAGGGCGAGGGCGAAGTGAAGATAGAAATGCAGTTTATGGCAGATATTTTTCTGACCTGCGAAACCTGTGGCGGCAACCGTTTTAAACAACATATACTTGATGTTACCTACAATGAAAAGAATGTAGCCGAAGTATTGCACATGACCATTGACGAAGCCCTGGTATTTTTTGCCAAAGAACCGAAGATCATCGCCAAAATAAAACCTTTGGTTGATGTAGGTTTAGGCTACGTACAATTAGGTCAGTCGTCAAATACCCTTTCGGGTGGCGAGGCGCAACGTATCAAACTGGCATCGTTCCTGGTAAAAGGTAACAACACCCATAAAACGCTCTTCATTTTTGATGAGCCTACTACTGGTTTGCACTTTGCCGACATTAAAAAGCTCCTCAAATCGTTTGATGCCTTGTTGGAACATGGTAACACCATTATTGTTATTGAACACAATATGGATGTTATAAAGTGTGCCGACTGGATCATTGACATCGGCCCCGAAGGTGGCGACCGTGGCGGTAAAGTAGTATTTGAAGGTATACCTGAGAATCTGATCAAAGAGAAAAAATCACACACCGGGCATTATTTAAAAGAACGGTTTTAAGACTAATAATTGTTGATATAAAAATTAAATAAAAGCAGACTAAATTAGTCTGCTTTTATTTTGTTATCCCCGTCCATAATATTATATTTACTTAACAAGTCCCTAACCTTTGCTATCTTCTTTTTAAACAGGCATTTATCTGTCAGATGTGATGCCGGTATTTACTATTAACGCTTTAAATTTTAATATCATGCCGGGTACAAAAGAATTTTATGATGATGTTCGCCCATTGTTTGGTGGCCATATGTCGCAAAGCCAGGTTGATGGCATCGAAGCCATATTAACAGCTATAGAAAACGCCGGTATAACCGACGAAAGAAAAACAGCCTACATACTGGCCACTATTTTTCACGAATGCGCCAAAACTATGCAGCCAATAGCCGAGTTTGGCAAAGGAGCAGGGCGTGATTATGGTAAAAAATTAAAAATGGGCGGTGGTCCGGGTAAGCGTATCCCCTACAATACTCCCGATGAGTTATACTATGGTCGCGGTTATGTACAGCTAACCTGGTATGAGAATTATGAAAACATGGGCAGACTGCTACATGTCGACCTGCTTAATATCCCTGAACTGGCCTTAGAACCCGCGATAGCCGCAGCCATCATGATCAAAGGAATGACCGGCGGTTTATTTACCGGCAGGAGTTTGGGAGAGTTTATGAGCGATGATCACACCGACTGGGTAAATGCCCGTAAAATAATTAACGGACTTGATCACGCCGAAACAATAGCAGGCTATGCAAAGGTTTTTTACAAGGGATTAACAGAAGTAGCGGCTGTAAATTAAAAGCAATGGCTATTTGTATGAACCGAGATTTTTAGGATTAAAGGATTCGCATGATTAGAGAATTATTCGCTATCGAAATTTCTCAATGGAAATTTCGCGACTGGTTATTTCTTCCCTTCTATTTGCTATAAGGTTATTTACTTGCGCCCATATATCGGGGTTTTGTTTCCAGAAGGCAGGAGGCACTTTTAGCACATTTGCCAGCAAGTCGCCCTCATACATATCGCCTTCCGCAAATAAATTATCGTTAAGCTTTTCAATAGCAAGAGGAATCAAATAAAGTAAACCAAACTCCTGTCCTATCATTAGTCTTAAGTCCTCAATGGTGTATTCATTAAGAGGAAGCTTTATTAACTCATAACAACGTTTAACAAGACGGCTTGGCGCTTCTTCATAAGGACTAACCAAATACGTTTTTTCTAAATTGAAAAGCGATTTATACTTCCAGTTATTTTCGAGCCTCATGTCTTTTAGAATTAGAATTCAAAATAAAATCATGTCAATCCTTTAATCCCATAAATCCAGGTTCAGACAAAATCTCAGATAACCACCAGCGAAATCAACGTAATCAAAAACCAATCAGCGGTTTACTGACCGCCTGTTTTAAGGTACATATAAACTATACCACCAATCACAATTATAGCCAATACAATAAGCCCGGTAACCCCTTTGCGCTTGTCCTGGCGCATGAGCCATATTAAAAACGCAACCAGCGGCAATACAAAAACTGCCCAGAATATAAGTGAAGGAATGTTCATAAGCCCCCTAACCCCCTAAAGGGGGAATTTTAAATTGTTTATCATTAATTATAAGCCCGCGCCACTCCCCCTTTAGGGGGCCGGGGGGCTACATCTGCATCCTCGCCAAAGGAGCTATCTGCTGCCCGGCAAATTCGCCTTTTAAATATTTATAGTAACCGGCAATAGCTATCATGGCCGCGTTATCGGTACAGTACTCCATTTTAGGGATAAAGCTTTCCCAACCGTTCTTAGCACAAAGTGCCTGCAAACCTTCGCGTAAGCCGGTATTGGCCGATACGCCACCTGCCAGTGCTATCTGTTTTATGCCATGCGCCTGGGCAGCCTTTTGCAACTTGTTAAGTAGTATAGTTACTATCCGTTTTTCAACCGATGCGCAAATATCAGGCAAGTTCTGACTGATAAAATCAGGGTTCTTAGCAACGTTATCCCTTATAAAATATAGAATGGATGTTTTTAATCCGCTAAAACTATAGTCATAACCCGGAATTTGCGGCTCAGGAAACTTGTAGGCATCCGGGTTGCCCTGACGCGCGTATTTATCAATGAGCGGACCGCCGGGATATGGCAAACCTAAAATTTTACTGGTTTTATCCATCGCCTCGCCAGCAGCGTCGTCAATGGTTTGACCTATCACCTGCATGTCAAAATAATCATTCACCAAAACTATTTGCGTATGCCCGCCCGATACGGTAAGGCATAAAAACGGAAACGATGGCTTGTGATCGCCAATAAAATGGGCCAAAATATGGGCCTGCATGTGGTTTATATCAATAAGTGGCAGGTTGCGGGCCAGCGCAAATGCCTTGGCAAATGACACCCCAACTAAAAGCGAACCTAAAAGTCCCGGTCCGCGTGTAAAAGCTACTGCATCAATATCATTTTTGTTTACTTTTGCGTTCAATAATGCTTGTTGAACAGCAGGAACAATATTTTGCTGATGAACCCTCGAGGCAAGCTCAGGGACAACGCCTCCGTAAGCTTCGTGAATGGTTTGATTAGCGATCACATTGCTCAATATCATACCATCAACACAAACAGATGCAGAGGTTTCATCACATGAAGATTCAATTCCTAAAATTACAGGCACGTTATTAATTATTGAATTGTTGATTTAGTGAATTATTGCTTTATTAAAAAATTAACAAACTATCATCCTTTTAAATTGTAACATGATTTTAGTTATTTAATAATTCAGTAACTCAACCATTAAAAAACACAAAGTTATTAAAAAAGTACTCAATATAGCGTTAGGGATAGTGTTGTTCATTTTATTGACACTGAGCATACTTTTACTGGTGTTACAATTTAAATCTGTACAAACCTGGGCGGCAAAACAAGCTACAGCATACCTGTCTGATGAGCTACACACCAAAGTAGGCATCAAAAGCCTGTACATCAGGCCTTTTACCTCTGTGGTACTGGAGGATCTGTATGTGCTTGATAAAAATAAAGATACGCTGCTCAACACCCCAAAACTGGCTGTTGATATTTATGGCTTTTCGCTTTTTACCAGTATTAAAAGAAAGGTTATTAATCTGGAATCCATTGAGCTGGATAACGGCTCTTTTTACCTTAAAAAACAAAAGGACAGCACTACCAACTTAAAATTCATTATTGATTACTTTAACTCGGGCGATACTACTAAAGGCGATACTATTAAAAAAATCGCCAGCAAACCCTGGACAATTAATTTCGATAAAATAACCATCACTAATTTTCATTTCCGCTACAAAAACCAGCTGATAGATACGGTTGAGAACAAGGTTAATTTTGATGATATTGATGTAAGCCATTTCAGCACTACGGTAACAGGCATGAATATTAAGGACCACCTGTTTAAAGGCGATGTCAAAAACCTAACCCTGCAGGAAAAAAGCGGTTTTTATGTTAAAAACTTTACCGCGCATACCACCATTGATACCAACCAGATATTACTGCAGCACCTGGCCATCCAAACCAAACACTCCAACCTGAAGGATTATTTCAGGATGCGTTTTAAATCGTTTGATGATTTTGACAATTTCGAAAACAAAGTGAATATGGATGCCAATTTTAAGGCATCGCGTATATCATCAACTGATATTGCCTACTTTACCAGCGGAATGGGCAAGGTAAGCTTTGACCTGGGTATTGAGGGCCGGGCTAAAGGTTTGGTAAATAATTTAAAAGCCAAAAACGTTACTATAACCGGCGGGCAAGCAACTTTTATTAAAGGCGATTTTAATTTACGGGGATTACCTGATTGGGATAACACCTTTCTGGATTTGAAATTTGAACAGGTAGCATCAAACAAAAAGGATGTTGATTATTTGATCAGTCATTTCTCGGGTTCGCCTAACATGAAGGCACCTGCTATTATTGGCAAGTTTGGCAATATTAATTTTACCGGCAGGTTTACCGGCTTGCAAAATGATTTTGTAGCCTACGGTATATTTAAAACCGGCCTGGGCAGGTTTGATTCAGACATCAACCTTAAAATTGATAAAAAAGGTAAACCCAGCTATAGCGGCAAATTAGATGCATTTAATTTTGACCTGGGCACCCTGATTGACGAAAATATGCTTGGTCGCACCACTTTTAACGCAAACGTACAAGGCAGCGGCGATGAATTAAAAAATCTGGGCATAAAGGCAGATGCCAATATCAGTTCAATTGATTTTAAAGGCTATACCTATAATAAGCTTACTGTAAACGGCTCGTTCATAAAAAAACTGGCTAATGGGCATATCACCATAAATGATAAAAATGTAAAGCTTGATTTAAAAGGCAGCGTTAATTTAAATCCCGTATTACCGGTATATGATTTAGCGGCAACCATTAAGGACGCTAACCTGAATAAGCTTAAACTAATAAAGGATACTATTACGGTAAGCACCAGGCTAAATACTGCTTTTTCGGGCAATAACGTTGATAATGTACAGGGCACTGTTTTATTTTCGCCGGCAAGGGTAGTTGATCCGCGTAATAATTATTTGGTTGATTCTCTGTATCTATCAGCTGCCGGCAAAGGAAATGATCGGGAAATAGCCTTACGGTCTGATTTTGCCGATGCCAGTATTAAAGGCAGTTTTAACCTGGCTACCCTCCCATCATATTTCAAAACAATTGTTAAAAAATATATCCCTTCAATAAAAACAACTATTGTTACCCCTAAGCCCGAACAGTTTACGCTTAACCTTAACCTTAAAAATATGGACCCGCTTACTGCCATATTTTTACCTGATTTAAAAATACCTGAACAGGGAACATTTGTAGGGCAGTTTGACTCTGAAAAGAAAACGGCTACCCTATCGGGCTATATTAAGACCTTTAAATACGGCAAAATTATTTTTCATGATTTTATTATAGATGAAAACACAACCGATAGCTTGCTGGGCCTCAACGTATCATTAAGCCGGGTTGACCTTACCGATAGTTTGTTTATTAAGGATATTAACATTACCAACTTCCTTAAAAACGACAGCTTAAACTTTAACGTTAAATTATCAGATAAAAACGCGGTAAACCAGCTTGACCTTTACGGTTTGGTTGAATTTGGAAGAGATACTACTGCCAAATTAAAGCTGCTGCCGTCAGATATCGTTCTTGAAAAAGAAAAATGGAAGCTACAGGAACAGGTAAGGATCCGTTTGCTCGATGGCAAAACCCAGGTATCGGGCTTTGAATTATCCAATGGCTTACAAAAAGTACGTATCAACGGGTTTATCTCTGACAATCCTGCCGATGAATTGAAGCTTTCGTTCGAAAAATTCAATATGCGCACACTTAACCAGCTTACCAAAACCTCGGGCATATTTTTAAAGGGCAGCCTTAATGGCGATGTTAAATTTACTTCCATTGCCAAATCGCCAGGCATTGATGCGCATTTGAACGTGGACTCCCTAACCATGAACAAAACGCTTATCGGCAATGTGAAACTGGAATCAACACTGGGTAACGACCGCAAGCAGGCTAATATAAAGCTGAACATCCTGAACCGCGGACTGGAAACCATGAACATAGCGGGTATTTATGCCTTTGGACATGATACGGACGACAATCTTGATTTTGACGTAAAGATGAACCAAACTGAGGCCATCATCTTTGAGCCTTTTATTAAGGACCTGGTATCAGATGTTAAAGGACATATTTCAACAGACCTGAAGCTCTCCGGAAAACCATCTAATCCACAGTTTAATGGCAGTCTTACTTTAGAAAATACGGGTGTTACGGTTAACTATTTAAAAACCGCTTACACTGTTAACAATAAACTAAGCGTTAATAACAGCGTTATCAATATCAATAACATGGTATTGAAAGATTTCAAGGGCGGTACCGGTACAGCAAACGGAACAGTTAATTTGAATGATCTGAATAATCCTGATATACAGGTAGTGGTAGATGCCCGCAACCTGATGGCCTTAAACACTACATTTAAAGACAACCACATTTATTATGGTACCGCATTCGGTACTGGTAAATTTAGCTTTAAGGGCCCGGTTGATAATATGAAGATTGATATTACAGCACGTACAGAAGCAGGTACAGTGTTCAATATACCGCTCAATACGTCGTCTACAGCAAGCGAATATGATTTTATAAAGTTTGTAAGCCATAAAGATACCGTGAAAACTGTTGAAAAAGAACGGGCCTTTAATGGTGTTACCCTTAATTTTGACCTTAGTGCAGATGAAAAAACGATCGTTAAAATTGCTACCGACTACGGTTTACTGGAAGGCAGTGGGGTTGCCAGCAATTTAAAGCTAAACATTAACAGCCTGGGCGATTTTGAAATGTATGGCGACTTTTTGATAAGTACGGGTAAATTTGAGTTTACAGCTAAAAATTTTATCAGTAAAAACTTCACGGTGAGCCAGGGTGGTACCATCCGGTGGACGGGCAACCCATCAAATGCCGAGATAAATCTGAAAGCCCTTTATGAGGTACGCACAAGCAAGCAACCGCTTTACCAGGCTGCCGGGTTAACTCCACCAACAAATAACCAACTAACGCTGGTACAAGCCCAGCTAATCCTCACCAAATCCTTATTACAGCCTAATATTGATTTTGACTTTAACTTCCCTACTGATCCATCAGTAAAGGATGACCTGGCTACTTACCTGTCCGACAATAATAATCGCAGTCAGCAGGCTATCAGCATTATTGTACGCCGTACTTTTTCATCAAACAACAATAATAATTTAACCAATCAGGTTGTTGGTACAGCAAGCGAGGCGGTGAGTGAATTTGCGTTCAATAAACTGAACAGCTTTATATCCCAATCAAACATCAAAAACTTTGATTTGAACATACGCTCCTTTAATGAAGCCAGCGCTTCATTAAGATTCTTTAACAGCCGCCTGTCATTTAGCGGTAGCTTGTTCACCAATACAGGTTCAAACGATCTGTTTAATAATAATACCAGCCTGTTCAATCAAAGATTCAATTCGCTCACTAAAGATTTTGAAGCCCTGTACCAGATCAGGAAAGATGGTAACCTTACAGCAAGGTACTCTTACCGGCTTTTAAATAATACCACACTCAATTCCCTCACCAGCTCTTCCATTGATTTTCAGTACGTAAACGGGCTTGGTTTAGTATATACGAGAGATTTTGACACCTTCGGCGAATTTATCAGGAACATATTCAGAAGAAGCCGCCGCGACAGGGCCCCGGTAACTCCAAATCCTACACCTACAACTGGTGGTACACCGGCCATCAAGCCCGATGATGATGAAAATTAATTAGTGATCGCGCATAATGGCATGATCCATCTTATCTCTTTTAGTACGTAAGTATGATTCATTATGCGGGTTTGATGCTATTTCAATCGGCACATTTTCAACCACTTCCAGGCCGTAACCAATCAGGCCGGCACGTTTTTTAGGATTATTGGTCATTAAGCGCATTTTAGAGATCCCCAGGCTGCGTAATATCTGCGCGCCTATACCATAATCGCGCTGATCCATTTTAAAGCCTAATTTAATATTGGCCTCTACCGTATCCAAACCGTTTTCCTGTAAATGGTAAGCTTTAAGTTTATTAATAAGGCCAATGCCCCTGCCTTCCTGGTTCATGTATACTACAACGCCTTTACCTTCGTTACTGATCATCTCCATAGCTTTATGTAGCTGTGGACCGCAATCGCATCGGCATGAGCCAAAAATATCGCCAGTTACACATGAACTATGCACGCGCACCAAAACAGGCTCACCGGGTTCCCAGGTACCCTTTATAAGGGCAAGGTGATTTTCGCCGGTATCCAGCTGCGTATAGCCTATCATTTCAAAATCGCCCCATTCGGTAGGCATTTGCACCGATACTTCTTTTTTCACTAAAGTTTCGGCATTTAAACGGTAGGCGATAAGATCTTTTATGGATACTATTTTAAGATTAAATTCCTTTGCCATTGCAAGCAGATCAGGCAGGCGGGCCATGTCACCATCCTCCTTCATAATTTCGCATATTACGCCTGCTGGTTCAAAGCCTGCTAAAACAGCCAGATCAATAGCAGCTTCGGTATGTCCCGATCTGCGCAGCACACCACCATCCTTGGCAATCAGTGGGAAAATATGTCCCGGCCTGCCCAGGTCTTCGGGTTTGGTTGCCGGATCAATTAACGCCAGGGAGGTTTTTGATCTGTCGGTAGCCGAAATGCCCGTAGTACAACCATGCCCAAGCAAATCAACAGAAACCGTAAAATTGGTTTCGTGCGAAGTGGTATTATGGCTCACCATAGGTTCAAGTTCAAGCTCACGGGCGCGCTGCTGTGTAATGGGTGCACATACCAGGCCCCTGCCATAGCGTACCATAAAGTTTATGGCTTCGGGTGTGGCATTGCGTGCCGCGGTTAAAAAATCGCCTTCGTTTTCACGATCTTCATCATCAACCACAATGATCATTTTACCAGCTTGTATATCTTCAATAGCTTCTTGTATCGTATTTAGCATTATATCAGTATTAGGTATGGCTCCAATAAATGAGCCATGAGATATTTAATAATTATAAACAAATTTATGATATATAAAAATGATTCTGGTCGGTGCTGTGTAAAATCACTTACAGCAGGGAGCATGCCAATATATACATGATTACGATAAACTTATACCAATTAGTTGCCTTTGCGTCTAATTAATTTATTAAAGGCGCGTTTGTATAGCTCCACATCAAATATTGCAGAATCTGTAGCGGCTTTGTAGGACAGGAATAATCCGATAGGCGTTAGCACTATAATAGCAATCCACATACCAAAAAAGGTAGAAACATTGCCGGCCCTTACTGATTTTTCGCCTATGGTTGAGATGATATAATAGATCAGGAAAAAAATCACTGAAATTACAACCGGCAAACCCAGGCCACCTTTACGGATGATAGCACCAAGCGGGGCGCCAATTAAAAACAACGCGATGCAGGCGGCCGAAAGCGTAAACTTTTTTTGCACTTCGGATGCATACCTGCGGATGGTCATCGAATCGCTTTTGTACCGTTCTGTGCGGTTTTTTACCACATCTTTTATACTGCGCACCTCTGATGCCGCGCTGGATATGGCCATTGACTGGTCTGCCAGTGTCATGCTCTTTAACACCCCGGTTTTATCGGCCGGGATGAATTTTTTCACTGTGGTTGATTTTGCCGGGATTGAAAAATATTTAATATATGGCGTAATGAGTTTGTAATTGGTTACAATACTCACATCAACCACGCGCTGTACCGAATCAATAAAGAACTTTAACTGCTTTAAATTCATCATTTGCGAGGCCTGTTTAAACTCATTTTCGTCGGTACGCGCCATTTTAAAGCTTGACAGATCAAATTTTTGTTCGGTTTCTTTAAAACGGAACCTTGTTAAGTGCTGCCGGTAATTGTAGGCAGCATTTTCGCCTGGCGATTCTTCATAACTAACACCGTCCTTTAACTTTAGCACCAGAAATTTATCGCCCATGGTACGGAACATGGTGCCTTCGCGGGCAATAGTTACCGTAGTATTATTACCATCGGCAGTTTTTTTATATATCATAATGCCGTACAGTCTTTGTCCGTCAGGGTCCTTGCTTTTTACACGGATAGTATAGCCCGGAAAGCTATTGCTGAAAACCATAGCCGGTAACAGATCGGCCGATTTTTGCTTGCGGGCATCATATAATAAGGAGAAATATTTAAGGTTGGCAACCGGCAGCATGTAATCAGAAAAAAAGAAGGCCGCAATGCTCAAGGTTGTTACAACAACGATCATAGGATACATAGCCCTGCGTAAAGAGATACCCGCGGCCTTAATAGCAACCAGCTCATAATTTTCGCCAAGCGCCCCATAAGTCATGATGGTTGAAAGCAGAACAGATAAAGGGAGCGCCATAGCCACATTGGTAGCCGAATTATACAACATCAGTTCAAGAATGGTGTACCAGGCAAAACCTTTACCAATCAAGTCGTCAATGTATTTAAATAAAAACAGCATCAACAACACAAACATTACGATGAAAAGCGTAACTACAAAAGGCCTTATAAACGATTTAAGTAGTAAAAGATGTATCTTTTTCATCAGCGCAATTTGTATTAACAGGGAATGAAGCTACCCTTGGGCGTGTAATTTTCATTAACGCACAAATGGTGTTTCACAATACAAAATTAGCTAAAATTAAATTCCCTTAAGCACCCAATACGCTTATGAGGTACTCAATCTGATTATCCCATATTAGTTTACGCTCAGAAATAGCGTCTTCGGTTGCAAAATCAGTTATACTCAGGGCAACATCATTGGTAAGTTCATCCTGCAGAATTTCCATTTCAAAATAGCACTGCGGTTCATCATCTACCCATTTAAACCTAACCAGCTTATTTTCTTTTACGGCCAGCAACTTTGCTTTTTGTGGTTCATCATCCCAGGTAAAAGTATAAACCTGGTCTTTTATGCTTACGTCATCGGCAAACCATTGCGTTAATCCGTTGGGCTCATTTAAAAAAGTAAAGAGTATTCTTGGAGATGATTTTATCTCATATTCAATGGTAAATTTCTTTTTTTCGGACATTGGGGTTTATACTTGTAAGCTCTAAAGCTGTAAATGTTAACATTTTTTCTAAAGAAAACGAATTTCTGCTATATTTGCAAACCTTTTTAAGGAAGCCCACTATTTATAAAGGGCAACTCTTTTTAATTAACCATTGTAAAAGAGTAATATACATTAAAACGGCGGGGTAGCTCAGATGGTTAGAGCGTAGGATTCATAACCCTAAGGTCGGCAGTTCGATCCTGCTCCCCGCTACTTAAGGAAACAACCTATTGGGGTTGTTTCCTTTTTTTATGCCAATAAAAGCCTGTGGTCCAAACTGTTACCGCCTGACCGATTCGTGTTCGACAATTACTAAAAAACTCCTTAGACTTTTATCCAAAATAGTCTAAAAAGCAGCTTTAAGGCTCTATTATGGTCGATTTTAATGAGTTCGACCTCTCCTTTGGGTTATGGGCATTTTCTACTTCCTCTTTTTTGCTATAATTCTTGGCTATCAGATAAAGAAAATCCAAGATGACACTAGCCTCACTATCATCCACCTCAATGCCATTTTTGGCCAAAACGGAAATTGCACGTTTAACCGAAATCTTTCTTTCTATAAAGTTCATTTCTTTGACTTGCTCTTTATGTTCAATACCAATATTTTTGACAATGCATCGGTAAGACCCAACGAAATCTCGCCCGTTTGAAAGTTCGCCTCATTCGGCGGAATAAGCTTGACTAGATGCTTTTTATCTGCGGTGTCCAGACTGGCATATCCCCTAAAGAGATCTACCAAGGCTCCATGCTCTAATTGACGCTGTATATCAATATTGTTCAGTTTATCGATATTATCGCCTAGCTCTTTTTTTAGACAAGCGGAAGTTGCCAGAAACTCTTTTTTGAATTCACTGTAATCATCAAACTTCAATATATCTTCCACAAATAGCTTTCGGGCCTTAGAAAGTGCCGATTGCTGCCAAGCAAGTTGCCTTAATAGCTGTCTCCTTTCACTCACGCATTCCATTCTATGCGTATTCAAGTTAGAATCGTCCAAAATATGATTGAAAAGTCCGGTGGCCTTACGGAAAGCATGAGTTGTTGGAGTTTTCGCTCATAATTATAGTTCAGGAGGACTGCGTTGATTCTTGTCTTACACCTTCCACGGCAGTGATAATACGGATACCTATTTTTAGAGCCTCGGGAAAAACTCCCGCAAACCCTTCTACCACAAAGTGGGCATGTCAAAAAACCTGTCAGGAAAAATGTGGCCTTAGCTCGTCCGTTCTACTTGAAACCTTTCTCTTTGTATTTATGATATTTTGCACCTCATAAAAAGTCGACACTGAGATCAACGGCTCATGGTTCCCCTTAATCATCTGCCGTTCTTCAGAGCTCAGCGTTACCGAAATCAGGCCACAGTAGACCGGATTACGGATAAGCTTGGAAAAATTTGACGGTGAGCATAAGAACCCCTTGTCAAGGGCCATTCTTCTGACCTCTGAGATCTTGTATATATTTTTTGCGAGTTGATGAAATATCCACCTGATAATGCCCGCTTCGGGCTGCTTGAGTGCTATAATTTTTTTCCCGTCCACAGTCGTCAGATTTACAAAACCTATTGGGGCCTTGTTAGGATACCTGCCCATCTGTCTTGCTCTCCGCATTCCGTTTGCGGTATTCAATGCGCGCCTGGTGTTTTCCGCTTTCGGAACCGAAAGGTAGACGGCAAGCATCACCGAGCTCTCCGGAATATCGAGATCGACCGGCTGGTCGATGGCCATTGCCTTGGTATTGTGTTTCCGCAATATGCCGATCATCTCATAGGCATACTGAATGTTGCGACTAAACCTGTCCCATTTGACAAACAGGATATTCTTTTCTTCTTTGGGCCGCTCCTTCTTAATCGACGATACAAGTTTCTTCCACTCGGGTCGGTTAAAGTTCTTTGCCGAAAAGTCTTCCCGATAGATCCCTTTAACTTCTATATCGTTATAGTCGCAATATTTTAATAGCCGATCCTCCTGCTCTGGCAAGGAATAACCTTTTCTTTTTTGTTCGTCTGTACTAACACGGACATATAAGTAAGCTGATTTCATATGGACAGTGGATAAATCTTATTATAAGTTCGGCATTTTTTCTAAAAAAAGAAGCAAAATACTAACATGCTGTCTCAACATTATGGTTAATCCCGCGACCAGCATGTATTGATCAAACCCTTTATTGGCGCCTATGAAGTAGGATACTATTGAACTGGAAATTGAGAGGATGGTAAGTGATCCGACACTTTCGCATTTAGTGCTTAAAAAGGGCAAACTATTCCGTTATTTGATGAATATCAATTACTTTAATGTTTGTTTTAATGGTTTTGCAGCAATCGCTGTTACCAGCCTTGCTGTCCATTTTGGGTGAGGAAGCAGCAGAAAGGGTTACATCGGCTAATTTACCACAGCAATAAAACTTGTTTATGGTAACTCCATAAACAGATGCTGAGTAGATCAGGGTGAGTAATATGACTGCTATCTTTTTCACGGTGCTAAATTAAGAAAGCTCTATAGGCTATTTTTATATAATTGTGGTAAAATTTTATATCCTATTGCAGGTGCAAATCTTAAGGTCTGATTTTATCTATTCCTTTTCTACCATTTTTTTCTGAAGCTTTGAACTGGCTGGGTGTTATACCGGTAAGTCCGGGTACCTGAAGAAAAGTGAGTACATAAGGATACCCGAAACGAGGCTATATGACACAAATTGGAGTCGACATTTGTCACGCTTTTTTTAATATTGGGGGAGCTGCGGAATTCGGCCTTGATTGTTTCTACGCGCTCCGCCAAAACACGGATTTTACCGTTGATAATGAATAATAAGGACACCCGTTTTTAATTGTTGGGTAGCTATCAGTTTTAAAGGCTGGCGGCCTTCTAACCTCAGCTTATCAAACAGACGGGTATTACCGGCACCGGCAATCAGGGGCTGGATGCAGAAATAATAATCTTCTACCAGATGGAGCCGGGTGAGGTTGGCCACCAGACCGGGACTCCCAATGGTAAGCAGGCCTTTTTGATTGCCCTGTTTGTACTGACCGATCTGGCTTTCGTCTATGGTGCTGACAATACTGGAGTTGTTCCAGGTGGTTGTTTCGAGCGTTGAGGAATACACATGTTTAGGTTTATCGGTCAGGGTTTTGGCCATGCGCACTTGTGATTCGGGTGCGCCCTCCTTTTGCAGGACAGCGGGCCAAACCTGCTGGAACAGTTCAAAACTGTTACGGCCGAAGGCGACGGTCTGTGTATCGGCTAACAGGGTGTGTACGAATTCATGAAACTCGGCATCGGCGTTAACATACTGGCTGTCGACAAAGCCGTCTGGTGTGGTATTGATGAGGCTGATAATCTTTCCCATGGGTTGCTGTTTAAATGTTGTTATAGTTAAAACAAACCTATGCGTTAGTTTTAACCTTTAAGGGGTGTATATTTAACAACTTAAGGGGTTGTTTGTGCAACTGATCAAACGTAAATTGCGCTATGAAACAAGTAACATTTTTAATGGCGGATGGCGTGCTCAAGCCCAGTTGCTTGTTCGGAGCTATCGAGGTACTGCAAAAGGCGAACGAGTTTTATGTGAACCAGGGACAGCAGCCATACTATACAATACAATTAGCAGGCGTAAATTTACAACAGCCTTTACTTAACGTTTCTTTTTCCCTCCAGGGTGTACAGCATATTAGTGAAGTAGAAAAGACGGATGTCATCATTTTGCCCAGTTTCGACACGAGGGATAACTTCGCGATCAACAGTAGCCGGGAGGCATTGGATTGGGTTACCCAGCAGTATAAACAGGGAGCGGAAGTGGCGAGTTTATGCACAGGGGCGTTTTTATTAGCAGCGACGGGCTTGCTTAAAGGACAGCCCTGTTCCACGCATTGGAAGGCAGAAGCGGCTTTTCGCTGTTTGTTTCCTGAATTGAATTTAGCGATGCATAAGATCATTACTGATCATAAAGGGTTATATACGGCTGGTGGCGCGCAGTCGAGCCTGAACCTGATGCTATACTTGGTGGAGAAGTACAACGGCCGGGAAGCGGCGCTTTATTGTGCCAAGGTTTTACAGATAGATATTGAACGAAACTCGCAATCGCCGTTTATCGTGTTTGAGGGGTTGAAAGAACACTCCGACGACGAGATCAGATCGGTGCAGGATTATATTGAGCGTCATATCGAAGAAAAAGTAACAGTGGATTTCCTGGCGGATCGTTGCGCGATGAACCGGATCAATTTCTCACGGCGTTTTAAACGGGCGACCAAAGTCTCACCTGTGGATTATATCCAACGCGTCAAGATGGAAGCGGCGAAACGCGACCTGGAAGCTGGCCGCAAAAATGTTAACGAGGTTATGTATACAGTGGGCTACACAGATGTGAAGGCATTTCGCCTGATCTTTAAAAAGGTGGCTGGTCTCACGCCTTTAGCGTATCGAAATAAGTTCAGCCGGGCGGATTAATGAAGATTAACGCTATGATTATATTTCGTCCAGCCTGTAAATGACATATATTTTATCAAATGTCGTCAAGTAGTACCCATAATCGAAAAGGCAGCGATGTTTACGCCATTTTTAAGGATATTATTCTAAGTATTTCAAACAAATAAGCTACTTGTAAACGACGATAACAGCGCCGCTTACTACACCAGAATATGGCGGTGTATCTGGCTAAAAGCAAAATGATTATCTTTGCGCCCATTTTTAACAGCAACATAACGATGAATTTAGAGGAGCAATTACGCGGGCGGAGCAATAACCAATGTGAACTATGTATATCCGCTACAGATCTTTCTGTATATGAAATACCTCCTCAAGATAGCAGTAACGCAGCTAACAGTATCCTGCTCTGTGGTAAATGTCTCGCCCAGGTAGAAAAAAAGGAAGTGTTGGATAGTAATCACTGGAATTGCTTAACCGTCTGCATGTGGAGCGAGGTCCCTGCGGTACAGGTAATGAGCTGGAGGATGCTTAACCGCCTGCGGCAGGAAAGCTGGGCTACAGACAGCCTGGATATGATGTATCTGGACGATGCACAACTGGCCTGGGCCAAAGCTGCCGGTGATCATGAAAACGATAGCAATGTAGATCTGCACAAAGATTGTAACGGACAGGTATTACAGGCTGGCGATAGCGTGGTGCTTATTAAGTCGCTTGATGTGAAGGGTAGCTCGCTCAATGCCAAAATGGGCACGGTAGTAAAGAATATAAAACTTGTAGAAGATAATAGCGGGCAGATCGAAGGCAAGATCGAAGGACAAACTATCATTATCCTTACCAAATTTGTAAGGAAACAGCACTAAAACATTTCCTATCTTACAATATCGAAAAGGGGCGAAATGATGGTTGTCTGAAATCGCCCCTGTATTCAACCCTATACCGGGATGTGGCAACTTCGCATTATCATCAGTTTACTCAGAAATCCTGTTAAATCAAGCACATCACGAGGTTATAACCAGGTAAAAACTGATAAATATCACCTCCCTCATTGATTTCTTGCAGGTAAAAGCCGCTGTAGGGGTAGATATATTTGCAAGTGCTTACTCTATATCCATTTTCATCATTCCCACCAGAGCCGGAAGAGCGGCAGCATGGTACTATTGTACCTTTCAGAAAAAAAAATCCTAATGACTGTTTCTTCCGTAATGATGCGGAATTTGACTGGCTTTATCCTGAACATTTTCAATTGATGTCCCTAAAGCAGTGGACACCTGTTGCCATTGCCAAAAAAGCTGCTGAATATTTAGCTGTAAAAGATGCAAAAATCCTGGATGTGGGTAGTGGTATCGGAAAATTCTGCCTGACTGCGGCACACTTTTATCCTGATTCTTTTTATTTCGGGGTAGAGCAGCGGCACGAACTGGTCCATTATGCCAGGACCGTCAAAAAATACCTGGGCATTACCAATGTCGATTTCCTGCATGCCAATATTACCCAGGTTAATTTTCGTGAGTTTGATCATTTCTATTTCTATAATTCTTTTTTTGAGAATATAGACCAGGTGAACGCGATCGACGATAGTATAGATACCTCCTACAGTCTCTACACGTATTATTCGGTGTATCTAAAGGGCGTGTTAAGCGAGAAACCGGAAGGAACCAGGGTAGTAACCTACCAAAGCCTCGGCGAGGTTATTCCACCTGGTTACAGGATGACGGGCCAGTCTCATAATTCCTTGCTTAAATTTTGGATCAAAGAATAATTACCCATTTAAACTCAAAACTTAAATAAAACCTAACACTCCTTTTTTAAATGTATAGCGATACCTTAAATATTTCCTATTTCCGCAAAGACGCCGCCTTCGATACCTTATACCCCCGGCACATACGTGAATTATCCCAAATGCACTGGACCGCCCTGGATGTTTCCCTGGAAGCCAGCAATTTCCTGGCAGCCCCGGGCGACAGGATACTGGATATCGGCAGCGGCGTAGGTAAATTTTGTATTGCTGCCGGTGTATATCATCCGGAAGCCACTTTTTACGGCGTTGAACAGCGGGAAGAACTGTTCCATCATGCCCAAATAGCTAAAGAGCAGGTTGGGGTACCGAATGTTGAGTTTATCCACGGTAACCTTACGGACCTGGATTACGACCTGTTTGATCATTTTTATTTTTATAACCCTTTTTATGAAAATATAGAACCGGGAAGCCGGATTGATTATACGGTCAGGACCTCGTTTGAATTGTATAACTATTATACCCTGTTCATTTACGAGATGCTGAACAAGAAACCGGCCGGTACCAAACTGGTAACCTTTCATGCACCGGATAAACAAATTCCGGCCAGTTATCGATTAATGGACAATTCCTATAGCAGGGTTTTGAAAATGTGGGTCAAAGAGTAAGCGGGTTGGTTCAACCCCTGCGATAGGAATATACGATTTACTGATTAATCTATGAGATCATCAGAAAAGCTACTTATACTGAAAAAGCTTCGTTTTACGTGTTTGTTTTCAAGAAGGAACGAAAAACAAACATCATTTATTTACTTAATAAAAACATATGGAAAAATTCAAATCGGTAAAAGACCTGGTGGCTTCTGTAGAAAGCGACGTGGTCAGTTTTTACGAAAAAGGCAACAAAGCGGCGGGAACAAGGCTTAGAAATGCCATGCAACAATTAAAAGTTATTGCAACGGATATTCGTAAAGAAGTAACAGAAAAGAAAAACAATCAATAATAGTTTAAAAATTGTTTTGGGAAAATAAGCCCGGTCAGTTTTGACCGGGCTTATTTTATGATGGTGATTCAAGTGCTTGACGGGTAACACAAACTGATAAATATCAGTATTGGAGCTGATATTTTATTCCTATAGCGGGTGGAGTTTGAAGTACTTTTGACTACGGGGAAACTGAAGTCATTGAAGGAGATGACAAGAACCGGATATCAAAAAACCTGATGAGTTTATTAAAAAAAGGCAGTAGGATCAATAATCATTTCTTTATAGGTTATGATCTGCATAAAGTCGGGTTTATTTTTGATCCTCCCTATATAGCCTGTAATTTTAATTTGGATCTGTTATGCGGAATCGCTGCCAACTTTGTAAAAGTATGCGCTTTAAAAGCAGGGACAAGTATAAGTAAAGATAAAACCATAGCTGAATTACTTAAACTTTTACCATCGGTCAGGAGAGACGATTTTATAGTGATCTTGTCACTCAATAAAAAAGGGGCTATAGCCGGAAAAGTAACCTATAGAGAAAGTCATCTGTTTAATGAATTATTTGACGAGCCCTTTTAACAAGCAATCGTGTCAGTCACTAAACCATATCGCCAACAGGCATTCCCGATAAATATTTGTGTCGGGGTTCTTGTGACTGCTATTCCTCGTTTATATACACAACGATTTAACCTAATTTCTATTTACCTATGATCGGATTTCCTTTACGTGTAAATTATAATCAGCAAGACTATAGCTATTATATTATCTCTGCCCCAAGTAAAAGGAGCCTTACCATTGAAATTCTTTTAGATGGTAAAAGCTACACCCTTATCCTGAATGAAAATAAATTGTGGATAGAGAAAGCCACTGAAGAGAATTGCTCTCTGGAACCCGGATTGATCCTGGCCATTAGCAGGGCTGTGACCCTGCGCTATCCTATTTAAGCTCAGGAATTATAGTGGCCGGTGCCTTTGAGGATAAATCATGTTGTGCTATTTATGCATTTGGTAAATGATCGCTTCTGATAAAACGTCGTTCGCCCGTTTTAAAGCTTTTTCAAACGTGTCACTGGTATTGCCTTTCCCTATTTGAAATAACAAACGCGCTCTTTTTAACTCCCCCATTACCTGTTCACTATTCACCTCAGAAAGGATGAGTTTTGTTCCTTTCTTTTTTATTTCCTGATGGACATCCCGCAATACCCGGATACCGGTCGCGTCAATAACAGGTACGTTCCCCATCCTGATGATCAATACCCTGGCCGGCTTCTCCAGCACTTTCATAGCGTCTTTAAATTTATAGGCCGCACCAAAAAACAAGGGGCCGTTGATCTCAAATACATCAACCCCCACTGGAATAACTTCCGGGTTAAGTTCCCGGTCAGGTAACTGATCTGCGGAAAAAACGGCCTGCTGTACCGAGCTTGTTTGCATCATTTTGCGCATAAACAGAAAGGCAGCCAGGATCATTCCAATTTCAATAGCTACGGTCAGGTCCACCAGTACGGTCAGTCCAAAAGTGGTCAGTAAAACGGCGGCATCACTTTTAGACCCTTTAAATACAGCAATAAAATTCTCCAGTTCACTCATGTTCCAGGCGACCATGATCAATATCCCTGCAAGTGTTGCCATCGGGATCAGTGCTGCCCATTTACCTACAAAAAGCATAATCAGGAGCAGGGTGACGGCATGGATGATACCCGCAATGGGTGTTCGCCCACCGTTTTTAACATTAGTGGCTGTTCTTGCAATCGCACCGGTGGCAGGTATGCCTCCAAAAATGGAAGAGCAGATATTCGCGAATCCCTGGGCGATCAGTTCCGTATTAGACCGGTGAGTCCCGCCGATCATACCATCTGCAACAACCGCTGATAATAATGACTCAATACTGCCCAGCAATGCGATGGTAAAAGCTGGCCTGATCAATTGCTGAACGGTTGCCAGGCTGACACCGGGAATAACCGGGCGTGGTAAAGACGATGGGATCGCCCCAAAGCGGCTGCCAATGGTTTCTACGGGAAGTTGGAAAAAATTAACAACAAAAGTGGTAATGATAATGGCTATTAACGATCCCGGAACTTTGTGCGTTATTTTGGGCCACAGCAAAACAACCAGTACGGTAAAAACCCCGATGAACAAGGCATATAGATTCACCGAGGCCAGGTGCTGACCGTATGTTATCCACTTGCTGATAAAATCAGCAGGAACGCTTCCCATTTTCAAACCTAAAAAGTCTTTGATCTCGGAGGAGAAAATGATAACAGCGATCCCGGTGGTAAAACCAATGATCAGGGGATATGGAATGTATTTGATGGTATTGCCCAATTTGACCACGCCCATGATGACCAGGAGTATTCCGGCCATAAAAGTGGAGATAACTAAGCCGCTGACACCAAACTGTTGGACGATGCCATAAACGATGACGATAAAAGCCCCCGTTGGTCCACCGATCTGTACCCGACTACCTCCCAAAGCGGATATAACGAGCCCAGCAATTATAGCGGTAAAAATTCCTTTTTCCGGTGATACACCAGAGGCTATAGCGAAAGCTATAGCTAAAGGTAAGGCCACAATACCTACAATTATACCGGCAACAACATCTTTATAAAATTGTACCCTTGTGTAATTTTTAAGGGTATCGATCAGTTTTGGCCGGAACAAATTTGTCATACTGCTCATTATTTAAACCATTTATATTTATTCCCGTCAACTGGCGTGTCTGTATCCAGTTCGGGGTGATAATGTACCTTGGGTGACAGCCAGTAAAGCAATATCACACGGGAGTACCGGAAATTCAGGGGTGAAAGGACCAACAGGCCGCCCAGGATGGCGGCAAGATATAGCCAGGGTGAGTCGTTATTATGGGTGATCAGGAACGTGGCTACCCATAAAAATCCCCCCTCAGCTACATTCATGGCATAGCTCACATACATCGCCGCATAGAAATAGCCCGGCTCGATCTCAAAGACCATCTGACAATGTGGACAATTCAGATTGATCTTATTGGAACCAAAGCTGTACGTGGCCCCCTCAAACATATTCCCCCTGCGGCAGCGCGGGCATTTGGCGTGCAGCATGGCCCATGATTTTGATGTTCTTCCCATTATTTATTTTATCAATGCGGTGCTTCTTTTATAAACCCTTGAATTACTATGCCGGTCCAGGAACTCATTCCTTGATCCACATTTTCAGAAACCTGCTATAGGAATTACTGACCAACTTGTAACCTGGCGGAACCTGGCTATCAGCGCCATGGAATGTCACCAGCCTTGTTTCCGGCGGCTTTTTGTCCAGCATTTCATAAACAAACTGGCTATAGCGATCATAAAGCTCAAAGGATGTTTTTACTGCATAATCGATCCTGCTATCGGGTTCGATATTTTCATAAAAAGGATTATAAAAATAAAAGTGATCATAATCATCAAAATCCAGCTCGGTCAGGTTACCATGAATGAAATTCACATTGGGTAAATCAATCTCTTCCCTGGCTATTTCTGCGAAAGTAAATAGTTCGTTCCGCTGTTCAATACCGTAAAATGTCGTTTCCGGATGGAAAAAACCGGCCACCAGGCAGAACTTTCCGACTCCGCTCCCGATGTCCAATACTTTGGCGTTTGGGATGGCCAGGAACTCTCCCGCTCTTTTGGAGATGTCAACCGAGGTCCAGTGCATGGCTGATAATGCCTGGATATGCTCAGGGTACAGCTCATCAAAAACATGGTCTTTACGAAAAAGGGACGGACTTAAAGTATCATGGAGCATTCTGCTGTCTTTTTTATCAGTTTCAAAACTCCTGAAGGGAGTGGTTAAAAATTTGAGCACATTCATTTGGACTATTCTTTGATCCACATTTTTAGTAAAGTGTCATTGGAAACATCTGCCAGTCTATAGTCCGGCGGGATCTCTTGTTCTAAACTCTGGAAGGTGACCAGGCGCGTTCCTGAAGGTTTTGCGCTTAGCGCCATATGAAGGTATTGGGTGTAGTAGTTATATAGGCCCTCTGATAATTCGATGGTATTATCAATTTGGTACATTTGATCAATATTCTCGTGGAATGCATTATAAAAATAGAAGTGATCAAACTCTTTAAAATTGATCTGGGTGACATTACCGTAAATGAAATTCACATTGGGCAAGTCTGTATATCTTTTGATGCTTTCTGCCAAATAATGCAATTCATGTCTTTGCTCAACTCCGTAAAAAAAAGTTTTTGGGAAATGATAACCCGCAGTCAGGCAGAATTTACCAGCGCCACTACCAATATCAAGCACCCTGGTGTTTGGTAAAGACAGGAATTCAGCAGCTTTTTGGGCAATAGGCAACGGTGTGAAATGTTTGAGCGATAGTAATTGAAAATGTTCAGGATAAAGCCAGTCAAATTCCGTGTCGTCGCTGAATAAGCGTTTATTGATGAGGTTGTTTTTCGGTGATCGGATTATCTCTGGGTTGATTTGATCCCGAGTACCGAGTGGCAGAGGCGAAAACGGATCATCTTTCATCGTATACAAATTTAGATCTATAGCAGCGGCAATGGCATGGTATGACATCAGTATACGGGCTGATATTTATCAGTTTTTGCCAATAAACAGGAGCTTTATATCTTCCCGGCGAGTTTCATTTTGGCTCATGCAGCAGCCATTAAAACAGGCTTCAATAAATTCGTATCTTTGTAACATGAGCCTATCTGGAATTTTTCCGATTGACAAATGGGAATTCACAACACAGTCTGTTCTTAATACCCTCTCAGAAGAAGATTATAACTTTTTGATCTCCCGGCAGGGAGCGCAGAAATATCAAAAAGGGGAAATTATTTTCAAGGAAGGTGTTGTGCCTTCTGGTATTTATTTTATCCATCAGGGGAAGATAAAAAAATATAAGGTTGACAGGAGTGGCAGGGAGCAGATCATCTATGTAGCCAACAAAGGCGAACTGATCGGGTACCATGCGGTATTAGCGGAAGAACGTTGCCCTGATTCTGCCGCCACATTAGAAGATAGCCTGGTTAGTTTTATTCCTAAAGAAGATTTTTTAACTATTCTGGATAAATCGCCGCTTTTTACCCGTCGTTTATTGAAAACATTGAGCCATGAGTTTAGTGTGCTGGCCAATGGTATTTCTGTGATTTCGCAAAGAACCGCGACGGAACGGCTTGCCATTGCGCTGATCGTGTTAAGGGAAAAGTTTAAGGATGAAGGATCCGGTGAACAAGAGATTATTTTAAATATCTCCAGGATGGATCTGGCCAGTTTGGCCGGGATCGCACAGGAAAACGTGATCCGCCTGTTAAAGGAGTTTAAAGAAGAAGGCATTTTGGAAACCGATGGCCGGAAAATATGGATCAAAGATATTGGGCGGCTGGTTAAAAAATCAAATTATCAATAAAAGTGATGATCAGAAGGAATCTAATGTAGAAGTGGTAGCAACTACGCGATGAGTAGCCACGCGCAGATAAATGCAACTGCCGATGCTTACGAACAAGGGAAACTGGGCTTTATCACTTTTGTGGGCGGGAAAAGAAAAGTGATACCACCGGTGAGCTGGTGATCCAAGCCTGATGATAACTTTATATTGGCTCCAGCTCAATTGTGAATACAGTGTATTCGCAATTGGGAATGTGCGGTAAAACTGGCGAAATAATTCTATTTGCCGTTTTGAGAATCCGCTGCCATACTCCGGCTCTAATTGATCAGCAATAAATTTAGTGAGGTAATTACCATAATCCGCCCGGTCTTTCCCTTGTTGCTCTTCTTCAAAAATACGTTGCCCTATTTGCCAATACATTAATGTCCGCTCATGATTAACCAACCTGATCGCCTTATATCTCGAAACTAATCCTGAACAACTTGGTCGCATCGTATATGATTAAACAAATGATCATAAAATGGTTTATTGTTTGGAAAGACTTGTTAGAAGAGAAATTATTTTTATACAGGCCTTTTGCATCCATTACCGCACGTATATCATCATAAAAGGTCGAATTTTTTCCGCTCGACTCTACTAACATGCGAAAGCGGCAAGATCCAGATTTGATTCTGGTATGCCGCTTTTCTTGTTGCCTTTAAGTTGCCTTAAACCAAAACCGCTTCTTACTAGTGATTGGATGATGTTGTCGGCCCGTTCATCATAACCAGTCAACTATCTTGCTTTAAAACAAAAAATGCCTTTCGCTCCTTCGAAAGGCATTTAAACTAAACTATTAACTAACATCATTTATCGTAATGAAAAACGTAAAGAACGAAGAGGTATATTGATTTGGTAAATGCGTTATTTGGTATTTTCAAGCAGCAGGATCAGTTTTATAAAATTCTTGCCGCTTAAATACTTAACCGCCATTTCTTTTACATCGGCCGGGGTAATGGCATTTAATTGTTTGGAATAATTATCAATCTGATCAAGGCTTTCCTGGTTTTGCAACTGGCCTGTTAAATAGCCCAGCCAAAACCGATTTGTTTTCAAGGCGGTTTCCATAGTTCTTTGATCTTCGGCTCTAAACTTGTCTACATTAACCTGCGGCGGCCCTGAGGCTTTGATCTTTTCGATCTCATCTAAAGCAGAAGCGATAAGCTTATCCACATTTTGCGGTGCGCAGCCAAATGAAATGTTAAAATTATATCTCTGCTCCGGATATTTAGTACTGGCTATCCCTGCACTTGGAGAATATACACCTCCCTCATCTTCACGAAGCCGCTCCAGCAACCTTATTTCAAGCGTTTCTTTTAAGGCATCCAGCTTCTGCTTGTTTTCCATGCTGTAATCAAACGGACCGGAAAATACCAACCTAACAGTTGCCTTTGGTTCGGTTCCTTTATAAACCTTCTTCTCAATTACTCCTGGCGGGATGGTGATGTGCAGGTCTTTTGCCTCTTCAACCTTATCTGTTGCGGGCAGGCTGGCTATATATTTTTCTAACAGGGGCTTAATTTTCTCAGTATCAAAACTGCCTACAAAAACAAAGGTAAAGCCGCGTTCATTCGCAAAACGTTCTTTATAAATTTCAAAGGCCTTATTTAAATTGATCTGGTTCAGCTTTTCAATTGAAGGGCCGGTTCTGCGGTAGCTATGGTTACCCAATACAGCACTTACGGTGTCCTGAAAAACGCTGTTTGGATCATTCATCCGGTTAGCCATACTTGCTTTTGAGCGGGCTATCATCCCCTGGAACATCAATGAATCTTTACGCGGCTGGGTTACATGAGCGTACATTAATTGTAAAGCAGTTTCAATATCGCTGTTCACAGCCCCGCCATTTATATTCTGTGTACGCTCACCTACAGACACTTGCACGCTTAACTGTTTGCCAGATAAGTATTTGGTAAGCTCGGTAGTATTATAATTACCTGCGCCATAAGATGGGATAATATTAGCAGCAGAAGCCGACTGGTAATCAGCATCGGTGTACAGCGAGGTTCCTCCCGGTGCAAAACCGCTAAACAAGATCTCGTTGTTTTTAAAATCAGTTGGTTTAAGTAAAACCTTAATACCGTTGCCTAAGGTAAGCGTTGTCACTCCTGATTTTGCATCTTTACTTTCGTTGGTGATCTTACCGGTTACAGGCTCGGCTTTTAGTAAGCTTTCTTTACTTGTTTCGTCTGTAAACGCGGTGATATTTTCGGTTTCAACTGCTTTCATCCAACCGGTAAATGTGGCTTCAGTGGGTAAATTTGCTTTATCCTTTTCGGGGGCCATTACCAAAACGTCGCGATCTGTTGATTTTGCAGCATTTTTAGCCAGTGTATTTAGCTCGGTAATAGTAATACCTGCAAGATCTGTTTTAACAAGATCATATTCATAAGCTATCCCCGGCGAAGCTGTTCCATGCAAAAAGTAAGCAAGATATTCATTCACAAAACTTTCGGATGGTGTTTTATCTTTTTCTTTCAGGGCAGATTCAAACTGGTTCAGGTAGCTTACCTTAGCACGTTCCAACTCGCTGCTGTTAAAACCGAAACGTTTGGCACGTTCGTTTTCGCGCCATGCTGCCTTGAATCCCTTTTCCAATTCGCCGGGTTTGGCTGTAACTGATACACCATAATTGTCCAAACCGCCCATAAAGCCATTTAATCCGGCGCCACCTCCTAAAAACGGAGGATCGGCCTGGCGCTGCAATTCGCTAAAACGCTCATCGATCATCATATTGAATAACTGACGAACTATGCTTGCGCGATATTGGGCAATGGTATGTAAGGGTAACTCGGGCTGTTTGATCAAAACCTCGGCCGAGGTTGAGGTCATTTCCAGATCTGTAACAGCTATAAACTGATTTTTACCGGTAAGCGGAACGGTGTATTTGGTTCTTGGCCTTTCGTTCGCCGGGTTTTTCAAGTCGGCAAATTTAGCTTTGATCAGCTGCTCCATCTTATTCACATCCACGTCACCAACTACTATCAGCGCCTGCAGATCAGGCCTGTACCAGTCATGATAAAAACGTTTAATGGCTTCTGGTTTGAAATTATTGAGCACCTCATCGGTACCGATGGGTAAACGGCTGGCATACCTGGAGTTGTTCAGTATCACCGGAAAATATTTGGTGCGCATCCGATCAGAAGCCCCTTTTCCTAAACGTTTCTCTTCCAGTACCACACCGCGTTCTTTGTTGATCTCAACAAGGTCAAGCGTGGCACCATGCGCCCAATCATGCATGATCTCAATGCCATTCTTAACAATTTCCGGGTTATCGGCCGGCAGCGGCAATTGATAAACTGTTTCATCAAAAGAGGTATATGCGTTAATATCGGCACCAAACCTTACACCCGCTTTTTGCAGATAATTTATAAGTTCGTTTTTGGGAAAGTGAGTGGTTCCATTAAAACTCATGTGCTCCATAAAGTGGGCCAGGCCACGCTGATCGTCGGTTTCCAGTACTGAACCTACTTTATTGGCCAGGTAAAAAACAACACGGTTCTTAGGCTCTTCATTATGACGGATGTAATAGGTAAAGCCATTTGCCAGCTTGCCTGTGCGAACCGCGGCATCAAAGGGTATGGTTTGAGCCTGAACCGTATAGCATAAGCTTACGGCAAAAGCTACCAAAAAAGTTTTTTTCATTTAGTTGTTTATTTTGTATTTGTAAAAAATTTCGACCTATTTAATTGATTGTTATTCAAGCATTTCCAGTATACCTTCGTTTTCGATGATCATCATGCCGTGGCGGTCACTGGAGATACCCGGTTGTAGCTTGTAGGTGTAAGCCGGAATGTTGCCGTTCATGATGGTGGGCAGGTATAACATTTGTATGTTGGCTTGTTGCGTCTGCAAAACCTCTCCCGCTTCAATAATATGTGTTGAAATAATGAAAAAGCAATTGCGAAATTCACTGAAGGCAGCTGTTACTGCAAGCGTTGCGTCATAAGCATCCTTTACATTGGTGCCTTTAAACAGTTCATCGAAAATGATAACCAAGTCCTTTTCTTTGCTTACTTCCTCTGCTACCATCTTTACCCTTAATACTTCTGCGTAAAAATGGCTTAAACCCATATCCAGGTTATCGGGTACATTGATGGAGCTATAGATACCCTCCCTTACCGAAAACTGCATTCCCTTTGCAGCTACAGGGAAGCCCATGTGCGCCAGGTAAACATTTATACCGAAAGATTTCATGAATGTGGACTTACCCGCCATATTAGCACCCGTTAAGAAGATCATGTTGCTGTCCTGCCGAAAGGCTACCGGGTTAGCTACTGCCTTATCAATATTGGGATGCCGCAATTCAGCTGCGCTCAGCATGTTGTTGTCTTTAGGCAGGGCTTTTGCGTAGCTAAAATCTTTCTCTTTTGCCAGTTTAGCCACTGCTATATAAACATCCAGCTGGTAAAAGGTTTCCATCACCGTTTCCAACTCCTGTTTCATCGTATGCCTTAACAAATGGTCGTTTTTTGCCGTCTGAAACAATGATCGTTGGATGTTTTTGATCTGATCTGCCGCGGGCAGTCGGAGGTCGTTCAGAATGTTTTTTGCGAGTTGCAGCTGAGCGAAAAATTGATGTCGCTCTTCCCCTTGTTCCAGCTGGCCGATGAATGTTTTGCAGTGGTTCAATAACGTTATGGTTTGTTGTAAGCCATTTTGGATCTTTGGATACTCTTCATCCCGCACTATTATTGCTAACAGCTTCTTTTTGCCCAGTATAAGCAGTGCTGCCGGGTAATTACCCGCACTACCGCCACTTAAATAGTTCTCCATTGCACCGAACTGCTCATTGCTGAAAGGAAAACCGGTTGGTATGCTTTGGAAGTATTTAAAGATGTCACTTTGATTATTGATGGCTTCCGGGTCGGTCATCGGGTTTTGGAACATCTTGCTGAGCAGCTGCTCCCCTCCTGTCGTTTTTACTTTGTTGAACAGGCTAAAGATGGAATGCTGTTTATATTTCCCCAGCAGGTTAAGGTCTTCGAGGGTTTGTTTATCGGCTATGAAGTTCATGCGGACTTTTCCTTTCCTTTTTTTAATAGATCAAGGATGCCTTCATTATTAATGATGATCATCCCGTGCCTGTCGTCGGTAATGCCGCTTTCCAGCGTATAGGTGTATTCAGGGATTGTTCCCTTCATCCTGGTGGGCAGGTATTTAAAGCTGATATTGGCGTGTTGTTTTAATACCTCTCCTGCCTCTATGATATGCGTGGAGATCACAAATACGCTGCTGCGCTTTTTGGCAAATGCCGTGGTGATGGCTATTGTGGCTTCATAGGCATCCTTTACATTTGTTCCCCTGAACAGCTCATCAAAAATCACAAAGATGTTTCTTCCGGTGCTCAACTCTTTTGCTATCTTTTTTATCCGCAATACTTCGGCGTAAAAGTGGCTGGCGCCTATTCCCAGATTATCCGGCAGGTTGATCGTTGTATAAATCCCGTCCAATACCGAAAACTCCATTTCTTTTGCGGCTACAGGGAAACCCATGTGTGCAAGGTACATCGCTATCCCCAGCGATTTCATGAACGTGGATTTGCCTGCCATATTAGCCCCTGTTAAAAATATTAAGTTTGAATTTGGCGTGATATGAATACTATTAGCTACCGCGTTCTTTAATTGAGGGTGGTAAAAACCTGTGATTTTAATAACATGTTCATCCCTGGACAGGGCTTTGGGGAAAACGAAATTTCTCTCGGTAGCTACCTTAGCAACGGTTATATAAACATCTAACTGGTAAATATATCTCAGCACCTGTTGAACCGTTTCCCGGTAACGAAACCTTAACATGGTATCATACAAGAACAGTTTCTCATGAACAAGCTTGTTCTTCGGGTTTTCCGCTAATAGTGAATTAATGGGTTCTGTACTTAAAAGCTTGTTTATATTTATAGTTTCCTCATCGTTTTTAAAGGGGTTGCCTGCTGATAGCAAGGTGTGCTTTAGCAGGTTGTTTAACTCTTGTATAATATCTATCAGCGCCGCTATTCCGCCTGTAATTTGTTTATAATCGGCGTTTGATGCAACCAGGCTGGTCAGCATCTTTTCCAGCGACGGTCTTTCTGCCGGTATCTTTGTCCTGTCGTCCGTATTCGCCAAATATTGTTCTGCCTGGTCAAACAACTCGGAGCTAAACGGAAACACAGTTTTTGTAATTTTTAAGTAGCTGATCTTTTCGCTGCGCGCATTTATCGCCACTGCATCCGAAAGCGGATAACGGAATAATTCCTCCAGCAACCGGGAGCCGTTGAGTGTTGATGTACGGTTGAACAGGGAAAGGATAGAATCCGTTCCCTGTTTCCCGTAGATATTCAGGTCTTCCTGCGTTTGCTTATCTGTTGTAAATAACATATCTATTTCCTTTTACGGCGAATTAAAAAGACAGCGGCGAAGATCAAGATCAAACCAGGTATTACATATATATATACGATCTTTAAAAAGCCAACGTGATCGGTACTTACCGTTACCCGGTTGTCCTTAGCATCGGGGCGCGAAGTATCTACAGGATATTGGCCATAATCTAACCAGTTAAATAAAGCAGTGCTAAAGTTAAAGTTGCTTACCTGGGGTGTGTATCTCCCTAACTCCGAGTTACTCAAAAGGTCGGCATCTCCGCTGATAATGATGCGCTGCTCTTTACCGTTGATCTGTCGCGTTAAGGCTAATGCGGTAGTGAAGGTTTCTTTTGAACCGTTAGCCACGATTGATGGCTTTATTGTTTTTTTTGCCCCTAATTTCCCACCGCTTGAAACGCTAACCGCGGTTGCGAAACCGCCGCCGCCAGCCGCTACCATTGTCACTCCGCCGCCCTGGTTTGTGTTAACCTCTTCTTTTTTATTTGCAATATCCAGATCGGGGTTGCGTCTCATCGTATTATGAACAGCTCCGGGTTTGGTGGTCAGTAAAGGCTGAACATGAAACCCACTGGTATCACGATATGATAATCCTGCCACACCATTCATGGAAACAGGTAAAGTATCTACCGAAGGCTTATCTAATAGTTTGGAAAGACCGATGCCATTTTTTGTTAAATACGGCAGCACCAATGTAGGTGCGTAATCTTCGCTTTCCTGTACCAGCATGCCATTCATCAGTTGCACGCCTAATGTTTTCAGCAATGGATTTAGCATTTGCTGCCTGCCCGGCTCTCCGGCAATCATCAGGTTACCCCCTTTAGCAATATATGCCTTAATTTTTTCGATGGCTGCTGCGCTCAATTCATTTTGCGGATCTGCAAGCACTAAGGCTTTAATATTATCAGGGATCTCCTCGGTACCTAATGAAAGCGTATCCACATCAAAACCCTGGTTAATGAGTGCATAGCGGAATGTTTTATCGCTGGTTACTGTTTTATATTCCCTGTCACCCTTTTTGGTAGTTTTGCGTTGACCTTCACCTGTCACAAAAGCAATTTTAGGCATCTTAGCCTGCAACAGTCTTTTAAAAGCTGCTGAAACCTCAGCTTCCATTGGCCATATAATTTGGTCATTGAAAACCCGCAGATAGGTAGATCTTCCTTTGTAGGTTAGTTTCATTACAAACCTGTTCAACTCGGGCTTCAGATCGATCTCTTTTTTGATCTGCTCGGGTGTTTCGAACATGGCCATATTCAAATCAGCTCCTTTGGCCCTTTGTTCTGCTATTTGCTTTATCGTTTTGCCTTTGTAACCTTCAAACAGGTTGTATCCTAAGGCTAAAGGCATATCATAATAATTTACGTAATGGAAATTAATATCCGGCTTAAAGCGCAAATAGGTTTCCCATCTCCCTAAATAATCGTTCCGTTGTTCCGGCAATCCAAACCAATAATAATTATCTAAAAAATTGCTGTAGGCCGTAACCTCCAATTTATCATGGCCCAGTTCTTTAACTATTTGCTGCGTATTTGGGGTAAGCGTATTGTCTTGATTCGCGGTTGTATCCCAGTATCCGATTAGGGCCGGGCGGGAGCTGATATAACCGATAAAAAGCGCTGAAACAACAATGGCAACATAACGCCCTGCCGAAACAAACCATGCTTTTGTTTCGCGTCCGGATTGTAGCTTGAAAATAGTTAAGCCCAAAAATATGTAAACAATAACTATAAAATAGATCACATCATTGGTAGTGATCAATCCGCCCAGCATATGACGGGTACGGCCCGAAAGAGATAAGAAATAAGTAAGGTCTCTAACAAAATCTATTCCCTGCCATAAAGTACCGATATAGCTCAGGATCCCGATCATTACAAAAGTACTTACAGCCGCAACTATTTGGTAGCTGGTTAAGCTTGACATAAAAAGGCCAATGGCCGAATAAGCGCACAATAACAAGTAAAAACCAAGAGCGGCTGCCAAAAGCATCCCGTAATCTGCATGTGTGATATCGAAAATACCTGCTGCCATAAAAATGCCGATCACAAATAACAGTATGAGACTATATACCATCATAGCCAGGTATTTGCCGAAGACAATTTCCCTTATTTTTACAGGTGAAGAATACAGCAGGCTAATGGTACCACCATTAATTTCCCGGCTTATAAGGCCCATGGTTAATAATGGTATATACAGATACAGGTTTTGCATAATGCCCCCGAACAATCCATATGGACTTGTGAATACATTATATGTTAACTGCCTCATATAATTCAAGCCCATACCGCCCATTTCCTGTGTACTGGCGTAATTATTTATTAATTTGGTATAGGAAATCGCGCATTCTACCATAAAAGCGATGGTTAAAAACCAGGCTATAGGCGAGTAAAACAGGTTGCGAAGTTCTGCTTTAGCTATTTTTAAAGTTAATTTCATTGTAAGAATAAATTAAGATTACGTTGTTTTGGTAGATAGTTGTTTGAAAATCTCATCAAGAGCCGTTTTGTCAAGGTTTATCTCTCTTAAGCGCCAGCCATGATGTACGCTTGTTGCCACCAACCGTTCCGTAATCTCACGGTCACCGGTAAAGTAAACACGGGCTTGCCGTTCTGTTACAAACTCCACTTTATCAACGCCTTCTATCTTCAATAGCTCAGCCGCAGAAGGCGGATTTTCCATTTGCATTAATACACTATGTGGCTCTACGTAATTGTTAAAGGCATCCATGGTATCAGAAAAAACAATTTTTCCGTCTGCGATCATTTTGATCTCTTTACACAACATTTGCACTTCCGATAAAACATGAGAAGAGAAAATAACCGCGTGTTCTACAGCGATGTCTTTAATAAGTGACCGTACCTCGGTGATCTGGTTAGGATCCAGACCATTGGTTGGTTCATCCATTACAACCAGTTTTGGCTTATGAATAATAGACTGTGCAATTCCAACACGTTGCCGGTATCCGCCTGACAGGTTTTTGATAAGCCGGTTGCTGAAGTGAGTTATACCACAACGATCTTTTGCTTCCTCCAGGGCGGGCTTAATAGCCATTTTATCCATTCTCCTTAGCTCGGCTGTGTAAATAAGATATTCATCTACTGTAAGATCTAAATATAAAGGTGGATTCTGGGCAAGAAAGCCGATCTGCCTTTTTGCTAATTCTGGCTGTTCGCGGGTATCTATTCCATTGATCAGTACTGTACCTTCTGTCTGGTTCAAAACGCCGCACATGATATTCATTGTTGTTGATTTACCGGCACCGTTTGAGCCAAGCAGCCCTAAAATTCCTGTCCGGTTAATTTCCAGGTCAATGTTGCGGATGGCCCAGCTACTACTGTAACGGTGCGATAAATTTTTAATACTCAAAATTGATTGTTCCATATTTGATTTTTTTGAAATAAAAACCCCTATCCGGGATATAAAATCATACCCCGGATAGTGAATTGAAGTGTTTACTGTTAGAAATTTATTGCTTAATGATAACCTGGATTTTGTATTAGATGGCTATTTAGTTGTAGTTGCGCTTGGGCCACCGGGTATAAGGCAAAATTAGGTTGCCAACCGGTTAGTACTTTGTCAACCTGGCCAGACGACGGGTATTTTTCATCAGTGCTGGTCCTGTTTAAATCAAACCACCTGCTCCCAGATTCAAAACATAGTTCTGTTCGTCGTTCCTTCCTCACGGCAGCTAATACAGCAGTTTGTGATGTAGCATCAGCGGTGCTGGCTCCTAAGCCGGCCCGGATACGTATGGTATTTACATCCGTTAAGGCCCGGCCAAGATCATTCAGTTGTGCGGCAGCTTCAGCACGGATCAGGTACATTTCAGCAAACCTTAACATCATAAAAGCGGTAGCGGGGGTTGTTGGTAGCCTGTCCTTGTATTTGGCGGGGTAATATATATGCTGGCCATTTATTACATTCACACCCAGCCAGTTTGTTAAGCGCAGGTCTCCGGGTTCAAACTGATTTAATAAAGAGTCCGTTACTACATAGCTTGGTGTTGAACCGGAAGAATAAGGCACAAATTTGTTTGCGTCCCCAGATCCCTGATATTGATTTTCAATCGGCACCTGCCAAACGGCCTCCTGACTGGCATCCAAAAACACATGATTAAGATCTGTTTCCAGGCTGAAGCCGCCTTTTGTAATCACCGAATCAGCTTCATTATAGGCAGCCCTCCAATTGCCCTGATACAAATGAACTTTTGCTTGTAACGCCACTGCAGTATAAAGGTTAGCACGCACGTGCCCGGCCGAAGGATAAGTTACCGGTAATTTTTTAACAGCATCGTTAAGATCCGTTAATATCTGGGTATATATAGCAGCAGCCGAGACTTTGGGCAGCTGCGCATTGGTAGTATAATCAGTTGTAGTAACCAAAGGTACCCCACCAAATAAATTAACCATGTTAAAATAACAAAAAGCCCGTACAACCTTCATTTCACCCGTAATTTGTTTCACTAATGAAGCTGATAAATTACTATTGTTGGTTATTCCATCCAGTACATCATTTACCTGGTAGATCTCCGAATAAGGAGCTGTCCATAATGAATTTACGTCGTCATTTATCGGAGTGACAGTGTAGTTGTAAAATTGTGCTTCATCTCCGCTGCTGCTTACTTCATGGCCCGAAAGCGACGTGGCTGCCGTAAACACGCCATCGCTGTAAGGAATCCCCCCGCCTGGAGTATAAGAATATACACCGGCAACAGCCGTAATGGTTGTCGCGCTATCTGCAAATACTTGTTGCCGGGTAATATTTGTTGGTGGATTAACAGGTATTTCAATTAATTTTTTGCACGAAACAAGCGTACTGAGGGCAATAAACAAACCACCTGCCAGTACTTTATTTTTATTAGAAAATATTTTTTTCATGATGATAATTGTCTAAAATTTGAGATTTAAACCAAACGCTACAATACRCTGCAACGGGAAAGAGGTAAAATTACCGGGCTGTTCAGGATCACCGAACTTATAATTGGTGAGGGTAAACAGGTTTTGCGCATTTATAAAAATGCTGGCATTTTTAATATTAGCTTTTTTAGCCCAGGCATCGGGCAAGGCATAAGATAATGCTGCTGTTTTAATACGCAGGTAAGTATCATTGGTATAGGCTCCGGTTGATTGCTGGAATTTATATGAACCGTTAGCATAAGGCGAATTGTAACTGCTTACCAATCGTTGAAGTGTAGCATCAGTATCGCCAGGGCCTGTCCAATATTTACCGAGTACATAAGTAGGCACATTGCTGGCGAAGCCTGGAGCGTTGCTATAAAGAGCGGAAATAGCATTTGGCTGGGTACTACTTGAAAACTGGCAGAAAACGTACAGGCTGAAATGTTTATAACTGAAATTATTGCCAAAACCACCCATGAACTTCGTTTCCCGATTACCAATTACTACCTGGTCGCCACCTTGCGAAACTGGTCTGTAATCGGGATTGGAAGTAACTGTTCCGTCTGCCTTATAAAACTCAAATACCCCGTTGGCAGGGTTTACACCCTTATACCTGTAACCAAATACGACAGACGTAGGCTGACCTATAACATATTGGTTGCTATAAGAAGATGATTCCAGGTTAGGGAAGGCAAGTAGTTTATTCCGGTTAAATGTTATATTAAAATTGGTTGTCCAGGTAAAATTCGGGCTTTTTATGTTAGTTGATGTTAGTGTAAACTCCCAACCTTTATTTTGAACACTGGCTGGTTGATTTTCAAACACGGTAGCAAAACCGGCTTGTGCGGCTAAGGGATATTCAACCAACTGATCGCTCTCACGGTCCCTATAATAGGTGACGTTTAACAACAAGTTATTATTGAAAAAGCCAAAGTCTAATGCTACATTTATTGATTTTTTTGTTGCCCATTTAAAATCAGGATTGTACAGATTAATTGGGATATTTTGCTTAATGCCCTGGAAAGGTGTGGTATTACCATACGGAAAAGCACTATACAATGCCTGGAATTTATAGCCCTCAGAGGCATCACTGCCTGTTGTTCCGTAACTTCCGGAAAGCTTACCATAACTAATGAAAGGAAGGGCGTCTTTGAATATTTTTTCTTCAGAGAATATCCAGCCGGCTCCTACAGAACCAAAACTACCGAACTGATTGCCCGGGCCAAAATTACTGGAGCCATCCCTTCTGCCACTAAACTCTAAAATATATTTTTGATCATAAATATATTTCAGGCGGCCAAAGAAGGCTACGTATTTAACGAGGCCTGCCACATCGTAAGGAGATTGCGAACTGGCCCCATTAATCGACCCCAGGAAAGCATCATTTGAATAACCATACGCCTGGGTTTGAAAGGCATCAGTCGTAGTCTTTTGATAAGTGCCACCCAGTAAAGCGGTTAATTCGCCTTTGCCAATAGTTCTATTGTAATTTATCTGTGGATCGATATTAATATTTTGATCAGCAGTATTAGCAAAAGCTGCGCTAATATTGATATAAGTTGGGTTTTGTGCCGTAGATGGGTTTATGGAATGCTCTGTGCCGGTATTACGACTATAACCCATACTGGCACCAATTTTTAAACCCCTTATTATTTCATAATTTACATTTAAGGAGCCATTGAAATTAAAACTTTCCAGGTTAGAGGTTTGAAGTAAACCAGCGTACAAGTTTTGATATATAGGCACGCCTTTATAGTTCCAAACTAATTTGCCGTCTCCATCTTTCTGATCGGGTGCATTAGGAGGTAACAACATGTTGTTTCCATACCCTCCAGCAGAACTATTTTGATTATATGAATAATCGCTGATTAGTGTGAGGTTTAATTTTTTATTTGCCGAGGTAGTGGTTAAAGCGCTGTGCAGGCTATATCTCTGATCGCCAAAGCCACCCGGGTAATTATAGTCAGACCGTGTATAACCTCCGGAAACAATGAAGGTGTTACCGGCGCTGCCGCCGGATATGCTGGCGTGGATATCTGTATTATGGGTTGAATTTCCTTGAATGATCTTTTGCCAATTTGTGTATTTATTTTGATCATAAATTGTAAGATCAGGTGCATAACCACCGGAATAATCATTCGGATCGTTGTTTGGTGTTATAGCGTCCTGAGCAAAAGCCTGTTTTCGTAATTGAAGATATTGTTGCGTGTTCAATAGTTTTATAGGCCTGGTAACCGCGTTAACTTGTGAGTTTACATTTAAGTCGACAGTTGTTTTACCGGCCTTTCCTTTTTTTGTAGTTATTAAAATAACGCCGTGAGCGCCTTTTGTACCGTAAATAGCGGTGGCGTCCGCATCCTTCAGGATAGTTATGCTTTCTATGTCACTGGGGTTGATATTATTAAAAGCCCCTATACCCATTGACTGATCAATCCCACCGCTAAAAGATTGTCCATTGGCGAGATTGGATAATTGACTAATGTTCGCATTTTGCGGGGCAAAAGGTACGCCATCTACAATAAAGTAAGGCTGGTCGTAAGGTTTAAAGGAAAGCCTATCAGTAGCCAATGAATTTTGTCCCCGTAGCTGCACCAATGTTGTTGAGCCGGGCACACCATTCATGGCGATAACACTCAGCCCGGGGGCTTGCCCTTGCAATGCCAATAAGGGATTGGTTACCGGTTGCTTTCCAATGGCATCGGCGTTAACCGTGTATACAGATCCAACACTAAAGCGCTTGGACTCTGAACCGTAACCAATAACCTGTATTTGATCAAGTGCCGAAGTTGAATTACGTAACACTAAATTGAGCAATATATCTTTACCACCAACTTTAACCGTCTTTTCCAGTTTGTTATAGCCAACATACGTAACGAGCAACGTGTAGCGTTCTTGCGGTAAATTATTAAAATAAAACGCACCGTTATTATCAGTCATCGCAACATAGGTATACCCTTTTATACTAAGCGATACGTTTGCCCCCATCACCGGACGACCCAAGGTGTCAATAACTCTTCCGTATACATCTCCGGGAAGGGCGAGTAAGCTTGCGGCTTTATCTTTGATATTTTCGAATAAAGAGGGCTCCTTCCTGGAAACCACTACTGATTTATTATCGATTTTATAGTCCAGCGGCTGGTTGTCAAAAACGATCTTTAACACTTCGTCCAGCTCCATGTTCTTCACATCGATGGTTACCGATTTGGCCGCCTGAACGGTTGCAGTGGTATAGGCGAAATCATAACCGGTTTGGTTGCGGATATGCTCAAAGATGGTAGTTAAGGACGCATTCCGCTCGGACAGGGTAACCTTTTGCGCAAAGGTGCTTGCGCTTACCTGCATAAAAGCTAAGAATAGCATCAGGGCAGTTAATTTCATGAAAAACAATAGTTTTTTTGCAAAGCCGGGGGGCAGCACAAAGTGTTCTGAGTAAATTTTGTACATTTGCTAAGTGAGGGGTTGTGCGTTTCGCCTTTGGTTTTCGAAGACAGAGAGGCTGGCGCGGTTCTTAAATAGTTAATTAATTGTTTAAGCAGTCCTTTTCAAAGTCATCCGGTTACCGCCAGGTGACTTTTTTTTGAGATCGGAGTCTGGTAGTAATTTATTCTATAACGGTTATCCTCCTTCCTTCAACCCGAAAGTGTACACCTTTGGTGTTTTCAAGTATATGTAAGATAACACTGATATTTTTGCTCCGGCTGATCTGTGCTGTGAAGCCGTTTGTCGTTATATTCCCTTGATAGTTTACCTCTACTTTGTACCAACGTGAAAGCTGCCTCATAACAGTTTGAATGTTGTCGTCCTCAAAGTAAAAGTCGCCGGTCCTCCAGGCAGAATATCTTTTTACATTAACGGCCTTCACATGGTTGCCATCACTTTGCTGACCCGGCTTAAGGAACTGGTTATTCACTTTGATAATCCCTTCAATGAGGGTTGTTTTCGTAACTGGTTCATCGGCGTACGCGTTCACGTTGAAAATAGTACCAATGTCTTCGATAGTTTGCTTATCGGTTTGGACTTTAAATGGATGTTCAGCATTATGCGCCACTTCAAACATGGCTTCGCCGGTAACTTTCACCACCCTTTCTTTGCCATTAAACGCTGTCGGAAAAGTTATCGACGATAGCGCATTTAACCACACTTTGGATCCGTCCGGTAAAATCAGCGGAAAGGGAGATTGCTCCCCAATAGAGGTGGACAAAGTGTTATAAGTAATTCCTTTTGTTGCTTTAGCCGTTAAGCCAGAAGTATAAATAATGCCGTTGTTAATTTGAATAGCAGTAGTCCCCTGCACCAGTTTCCTGTATAACCCTCTTATTAATACAATTTTTTGCCCATTTGCTAAAGTCAGGGTAGCCTGGCTGTGGCCTGGTCCAACGTCACTTTTATAATAAGCAATTTGCCCGGATTGCTGTTCACGCATAAAATAATAACCACCCAATGAAATGAACAGCAGAACTGAGGCGGCAGCCACGATTCTTATCCATAGCGGTCTGATTACCGGAGAAGAATATGGTGAATTAATCTGTGCATCGATGCGTCGTCCAATCAGGCTTTTAAGTTCTTCGGCATTTCCCATTTCTGCATCATTCCATTCGCTTACCGATTGAAATTTACCGAACCACATGTTATAAAGACGAATGTCCTGATCACTGGCACTGCCATCCTTTACGCGTTCAACAAGCTCTAAAAAAATTTCTTTGGTCATCTGTCCGGCGGATTTTTATCCCGCTTTCAGCACTAAGGCGAAAAAAAAGGGCTTACCCCCCAAACAATTTAAAAAAAAAATTTATTTGTTCGACCCAAACTCGTTTTACCAGCATTTTAAAGAAAAAAAAGCCATACAGAAAGGCTACCCATCGCAATTCGGAGTTTTTTTAGTGCAATTGTAATCTGATTTTCTACCGTTTTTTCCGAAATCCCCAATTTTTCGGCAATTTCACGGTTTGATAATTGATCTTTACGGCTTAACTCAAAGATCATCCTTGCACGCTCTGGAAGTTTCGCACTCATTTGCGATATTATTGCTTTAAGTTCTTTAAGTTCCAAAGGATCTTCTAACAGTTGAAGATTTGTGAGATCCAATTCATCCAGGTTAACAAAACAAGCTTCCCTTGCCCTATTACTGCGTAATATGTCGGTGATTTTGTATTTTACCGCTGCTCTTAAATAGGCCGGCAGGGAACTGATCTGTAAACCTGACCGATGATCCCATAGCCACACAAAAACCTCCTGAATAACCTCCATGCATGATTCCTGATCCCGAAGGACATTCCAGGCAGCCTGGTACATTGTTCGCCAGTAACGATTATAAAGCTCGCTGAATGCAGCCCGGTCATCCTGCCCTATAAGGGTAAGGATTTCTTGATCAGAAAGTGTGGGGCGTACTGACATGATGGCCCTAATTTACAAAAAATTCATATTAATTTAAAACAGGCCCTTAAACTATAGTCTACTTTGCTCCACCCCGTAAAAAAAAGTTTCAGAAAGGTGATAACCCGCAGTCAAGCAGAATTTACCAGCCCCACTTCCAATATCAAGCACCCTGGTGTTTGGTAAAGACAGGAATTCAGCGGCTTTTCGGGCAATAAACAATGGTGGGAAATGTTTGAGCGATAGTAATTGAAAATGTTTTGGGTATAGCCAATCAAATTCTGCATCATCGCTGAATATGCGTTTATTGATCGGGTTGTTTTCCGGGGATCGGATTGTTCCCGGTTTGATTTGATCCCGTGGACGGGGCGACAGAGGCGAAAACGGATCATCTTTCATCGTATACAAATTTAGATCTATAGCAGCGGCAATAGCATGGTATGGCATCAGCATAGGGGCTGATATTATCAGTTTTTGCCAATAAACAGGAGCTTTAGAGTTACCCTTTGGGCTCCTGACAAATGGGAATTCACAACACAGTCTGTTCTTAATACCCTCTCAAAAGAAGATTATAATTTTTTGATCTCCCGACAGGGAGCGCACAAATATCAAAAGGGGAAATTATTTTCAAGGAAGGCGTTGTGCCTTCGGGTATCTATTTTATCCACCAGGGGAAGATAAAAAAATATAAAGGAGACAGGAGTGGCAGGGAGCAGATCATCTATGTAGCTAACAAAGGTGAACTGATCGGGTATCATGCGGTATTAGCGGAGGAACGCTGTCCTGATTATGCCGCAACTTTGGAGGATAGCCTGATTAGTTTTATTCCTAAAGAAGATTTCTTAACTATTCTGGATAAATCGCCTCTTTTACCCGGCGCTTATTGAAAACCTTGAGCCATGAGTTTAGTGTGCTTCGCCTGGAGGATGACTTACTTCAGTAGTTTCAAGCCCCCAAACATTCGTGTCTTATTAATTGTCTTGGTAGAGCTGTACGCCTTCGGGTCTTTGCAGGTCCTGAATCCAGCTTTGAATGTAAGAGCACAGGTTCTTTCGTTCCGGACCCGATCGTAACTCACCCCTGGAGCCAAACACAATAAGGCCGAGTGCAATACAATGACCAATGTCTAACCGCATAAGCAAGCCCAGACTGTAGCCGGCTATAAAATTTTGCCGAGCATCTGAAGCAATCTCTATGTTGCGATCTACCTTCCTCCGCGAAAGAACAAATTGTTCGTCATCGGAATATAAAATGGCGTCGTTTGTTGAATAAATCAGGAGATTGGCGATGTTCATAGTTCTGAAGATCGAAAAATACTTCTTTTTCAGATCTGAAAACGATTGCTCAGCAATTTCTGTACCCGGCTGTACACCATTTAATATCATCCATAATTTGATAGCTTCATTTTCATCCAGCGCAACCGTCACTTTTCCGTGCAGCGAAAAGGCGCTGATTAAATCAAGAGCTTCATCTACTTCAAAAGAAAGCTTTTGCATGGCATCGCCCAGGTAAAAAATATATTCCTGATCGGTTTTACCAAGTGGCTTAATAACATCTGTGAGTAGCCCATCCCACGCAACAGAAGCTTCACTTAGCGTGRCCCAGTCGTCAAAAGCGATTGCACGGCAATCGCGAAACAATGATTGAAGTTCTTTGATTACTTCGCTGTCCTTAAAAAGTTGCCGTTTATGTTTTTCCATTTCCACTGTGGACGTAATAACATTGAGCCGGGAAAGTACTTGCACAACACCTTGACTTGAATTTAAAGTAAGGCTGCGTATTCCCAAAATGTTTAAAATTTCAGGGAGCGGTAATTCTTTGATGCCAAATTCACTTAACGATGCCCCCGATCCGGGCACTGCTGATTGTTCTTTGGATATCCTGCGACTTACATACACATGCTCTTCAATATTAAAGTTGTCAATTACAGTTAACAACTCCCTTAATATCGGACCCGTATTTTTGATTTCCATATTATAAGCTACCATAATTACATTTTTTTCAACAATATTAAATATTTGAGTGAAAGGGCTGCTCTACCATTCTTAAGGCATCGTCCATATATTCGCCACCCTCAGTTAAGCTTTCCTCATTAGGATCAAAATCTTTTACTGTTTCTTCACCGTTCTGGCCGTTATCTGTAGTTTTGGGATCTAAAACAGATCCAAATAAAAAGTTAATCATTTCGTTTTGCTTTTTTGATAATCAATAATTGAGATCTAAGAGCCGGCACCGCCTTTACGGCAAACTTTGAAAAGTATGGGTATTGTTTCAGGCAGCACCAGCTCGTTATGGAAAAGATATAATTTCAATTTTGGACATCATGATTCTTAGCTTTACCATCTATAATTTAACGATTAAAAATCGTTAATTGAGCGCCATAGATGATTCCTTAACAACCTGCCACCTTCCCGATAAATATTCCCAGATAACGGTAAAAAATTTTCTATTCAATTTGCCGTCCAATGTCAATTCACGCGTAATTACCACCATACCTATGCTTTCATCGCATACGGCATAATGAAACTCTGTTTTACTGGATAAAGGCTCGGCGTTTGAATCTTTATTGCCCTGTACAAAGGCCACAAGCTGTTCTTTATCCATCGTGTCTACTGTGCCATTTTCATCAACCTTAACTATCAGCAGATTATCTGCATAAATTTGTTTTACATACGGCACATTAAAATGCGTCGCCTCATAAATGAGTTTTTTTGTCAATTCAATTAATTGTTCGCTGTTCATTTTTTCTTAATTTTTCAGGAATTGATGATTTAATCTTACCGTTTATTCTCAGCAATGGCAATCCAGTCTGCATAATGATTCTTGCCCAAAAAAACTGCATTTTCAGACGCCAGGGTGTCAGTATCCAACGGTGCACCGGAATATAGTGCCTTGGCATCTGCAACTATTTCATGGTTCTTATGCGTCGCCTGTTCATATTGTTTGACCCATTCAACCATATTAAATTTATCCGGCCCGCCTATTTCCAGTATCCTGTTAACCGGCTTACTCAGTGCTACGTCTGCCATAAATGAGGCAACATCTTTGCTCGCAATCGGTTGTATGTTGGCATCTGGCAATATTACTTTTCCGTCCGTTATGCTCATTTGAACAATACCACCAGCAAATTCAAAGAATTGTGTTGCATGAACGATGGTATAAGGAATACCCGATGCTTTGATCATATCTTCCTGCACTTGTTTGGCCCTGAAATAGCCGCTGGCCTGTAATTTTTGCGTACCTACCACCGACAAGGCAACATGGTGTTGTACGCCTGCTGCTTTTTCTGCTACCAACAGGTTTTGATTAGAGGTTTTGAAAAAGTTCATCACAGCTGCATCTTCAAAGGAAGGTGAGTTGGACACATCCACTACCACATGTGCTCCTTTTAACACTTCATTCAAGCCTTCGCCCGTAAGGATGTTTACACCTGTATTGAGTGAAGCAGCAATTACTTCGTGCCCGGTATGCTGTAACTGATTTACTGTTTGGCTGCCAATAAGGCCGGTTCCGCCGATAACTACAATTTTCATCTTCTGTGTTTTTTAGTTAGTTGTACAACACAAAGATGGCTATAGCTATCTCCTGAAAACTTAAGCTGGTTTAAGAAATATATTCCTCCTGCAGTACTCTTAAAGCCTCGGGTGAAACACTCATATAAGAAGCAAAAATAGTATCCGGAATTCTCAGAATCAATTCAGGATAAGTGGTTTTGAAATAGTGATAAAAATCTTTCTTAGATACCGTTGCAAATGTCTTTTGTTTAAGTAAAGCCGCTCCCTAAGCCCGTACATGAATCTTATTGAAATACAAGGCCAATAAAGGGGAATTGTAACTGAAGGGTTTCGTAGTTTTTTGGGCTCATAAAGGTTATTTCCGAATCTTCCATCGCTGCAATTGCATAAACAGGAGGTTTGCCATCGCAGAAAGTTTTATAGTCGGTTATCCACCAGTTTTCTAACGCAAGTTGCAATGTTTGTTCCACTCCTTTGTGGTCGGTAAAAAATAAACGCAGGCAGCCTTTTACTACAAAAAAACAGGACGAGCAACGCTTACCTTCTTCCAATAAAATGCCTTTCTTCTTGAATGCTTTTGTTTCAAAAGAAATTTGCAAGCCGTAAGTCCTCATCCCGGTCATTCCAAGTTCTACGCATACTCCTACAATTATCCAGGGCAATGGACGCAAATGCCCGAAACCGATATGAGTATTCCAGGCGGGGCGGGTGCTGTTGTATCCACGCCGACTGACCTGATTAAATTTATAAATGCGCTTTTTTCAGGCAAACTCATTAGCCGGGCTAGTTTAGAGATGATGAAAACGATGAAGGACAATTACGGTATGGCTATGTTTACAATTCCGCTTGATGATAAAAAGGGCTTGGGACATACCGGAGGCATCGACGGATTTTCCAGTGTGCTTATTTACTTTCCAGAGGATAAACTGGCTGTAGCTTATACTTCCAATGGTGTTAGGTATTCAACCAATGATGTTGTCATGGGTGCGTTAAGTATTTATTTTAACCGACCGTTTACAATTCCTGAATTTAAAACTATTAAACTAAATACCGCTGAACTTGATAAATATGTCGGTACGTATTCCAGTACCCAAATGCCACTAAAGGTTCATATCACTAAAAATAACACTTTTCTGTTTGCACAAGCCATTGGTCAGACGGTATTTCCGCTGGAGGCTAAAGGAGATGATAAGTTTTCTTTTGGTGCTGACGTTACTTTGCAATTTGAGCCGGCTAAAAAAACTTTCACTTTAACCCAGGGAGGAGCTACCTATTTATTTACTAAAACCGACTAGTGAGATCAAATTGCAAATTCAATAAATAAAAAATTCGAAATGTTATTTTCTTCAAATACCCTAAGAAATTGTTCGAGAAACGTCCAGTGAGGGCTACTTGAAAGAAGGCCGCTCGGAAAGAGTGGCCTTTGTTATTTTAATGCATTTTTGGCTAAACATCGTGTGGTGTTATCACCGCGCCACGGGTTAAAATTTACAAGGTATTTGTGATATTAGGGGGAAACAGCTTCCATTGCCCCTCTGAGACGACTTCTACGGTATTGTCGGCCACTTTAATGGCGGTCTGATCATCGATAGCATATGACGGTACCGATATCGTAGCGGCCAACTTTTCCAGGTTGGCCAGGGAATTTCCCGGAAACCACTCATGATCCAAATGCGGATGCAGTGCAAAATCAACCAGCCCCAGCGATTTATCGCTTTCAGCCGGCAGCATATGGCCACTGTAGGTCGTTCCAAAGCGGGTCATTACCATACTCCCAGCGCTCAAGCCCACGTAGACCATCTTGCGCAGCAACGACGGCAAGAGGTCTGCCAGTCCGGACTGCTGCATCCAGTAACACAGATACTGGCAGTCGCCGCCTCCAACCAGCAGGGCGTCAGTTTCCTGGAGCATGGGTACCCAAAGCTCTTGTTTGATGCTGGGTACCGCAGTGAGCTCCAGCACTCCCAACGACTTCCAACCCAATTCGCAGAAAGGGTCACCAAGTGATCCGCGAATCACCTTTCGTGCTATGTCGGCACCGCCGGCTATGGCGTATATTGCGGTGGGGACGAAAAGGGCGCTCGCCTCGGCAATCGGTTTGCCCAGGAGTTCAACCAGTGCGTTATGGATGCTCGTGTTGCTGATGCCAGCGGAAGTGAGAAGAAGCTTCATAATTTCTTTCTTAGGCTATTGTTTGCCCTGCTTGGTAGTCTATTTCTTATTTAATTAATCCCAAATGCCGTTCTGCGCTGTAAATATCACCGGCTGCCCGCCAGTTACCATAATCGTATGCTCGTGCTGCGCAACAAAACCACCTTTATTACCGCTTAGCGTCCAGCCATCGGCTTGTGTATCGGCAATTGTTGACCGTGTTGAAATGAATGTCTCTATCGCTACCACCGAATTCTTTTTGAAACGCGTAGTATTATACCTGTCAAAGTAGTTAGCTATCTCATGGGGTTCTTCGTGCAAGCTGCGACCAATACCATGTCCGGTCAGGTTTTTTATTACCGTGTAGCCGGCTTTTTTGGCTTCAGTCTCGATCAACCTGCCTATTTCCGATATTCTGACACCACCTTTAATGTTGCTGATCGCCTTCCTCAATATCTCTTTCGATGCTTCTACCAGTTTGCCATGGCCGTGGATATCTTCGCCCAATACAAACGAGCCGCCATTGTCAGCCCAATAGCCATTTAATTCTGCCGATACATCAATATTTACCAAATCACCTTCTTTTAGAATTTTATCCACTGATGGTATGCCGTGCGCAGCTTCCTCATTAATACTAATACATGTATACCCGGGGAAACCATAGGTTAACGCAGGTGCAGAACGGGCTCCCATCTGTGCCAGCAATTCGCCGCCGTACTCATCAAGTTCCTTTGTTGAAATGCCCGGTTTGGCAAACTCACGCATCTTTTTAAGCGTGATGGCAACAGCATCACTTGCCTGCTGCATCCCAATTCTTTCGTATTCGGTAGTTATAGACATTTTTAAGTTTTTATCTGTAACAAAATTAACAATTAATATATCCGACACCATTTACCAAACGTCAGTTTATGAAACAACGTTCCGGCAGTTATGTTCAGCTTTGCTGCTGTTGTGGTTAAATGGGATAAGTTGGAATCGCATTTAAACAGTCTTACCACACTTAAAAAAATCTATTTTCTTGCAATTACTCCGGACTAACAGAATAATAGAGTATAGTTACAAGGGAACCTCCAACAATACCAAAGCATCCCCCTGATTGTCACCACCTTGTAGATATGCCATGTTTTTTTTTAAATATTATCACTCAACCAGACTGATTGCTCAAGGTCAGGAAGATGCACTGGTTCCGGTGGTCAATGCCATCAACATGTCTAAAAGTTTGCCGAATGCCCGGCTAATCGTTTACCCGGATGCCGGCCATGCCGCCTTTTTCCAATATCATGACGACTTCATTCGGAAAACTCTTGAATTTTTAGGGAAATAACAGTTTATATCGCCAGTACCAGGCAGCTTTCTTTAATTTTTTTAAAAGGAGCTGTAATAGCTTATAGATCAGGAACTCAAGCCCGTTCAGGCATCCATGCTTGAACGGGCTTGAGTATATTAAACCCTTGACATTTAGGATTGAATAAACGCCAAAAGATCCTTATTAATGGTCGCCGCTTCTGTAGCCGGCATACCGTGAGGGAAACCCGGATAGGAAATCAATTTTCCATTTTTCAATAACTTGATCGCTTTTGCTCCCGAAATCGGAAATGGTACGATCTGGTCATCTTCACCATGCAGCACCAGCACGGGAATATCCACGCTTTTAAGATCTTCTGTAAAATCTGTTTCAGAGAAAGCTTTGATGCCGTCATGATGTGCTTTGACGCTGCCCATCATGCCCTGGCGCCACCAATTATCACGGATGCCCTGCGAAATTTTAGCGCCTTCACGGTTATAACCATAAAACGGGATCGTAAAATCTTCAAAGTATTGCGCCCGGTTAAATGCGGTACCCTCACGTATCTCATCAAATATAGCCATAGGAACACCGTCAGGATTATTTTCAGTTTGAACCATCAATGGCGTAACCGCACTGATGAGCACCACTTTGGCCACACGGCCTTTCCCCAAATTAGCAGCATAATGGATGGCTTCGCCGCCACCTGTTGAGTGACCAATATGTATGGCATCTTTCAGATCGAGTGCTTCGGTTAACGCTGCTACATCGGCTGCATAAGTATCCATATCATGCCCGCCAGAAACCTGACTTGATCTTCCGTGACCGCGGCGATCATGGGCAATCACCCGGTATCCCTTTTCGAGAAAGAACATCATCTGTGCGTCCCAGTCATCGCCCGATAATGGCCAGCCGTGATGAAACACCAGAGGTTGTCCTGTTCCCCAGTCTTTGTAATAAATTTCGGTTCCGTCTTTTGTGGTGATTGTGCTCATTGCTTTTTTAATTTAAAGGTGATGAATTTTGAATAGTGTGTTTGTTTGTGTTGTTGATACAAATCTGTTACTTTTTTCCGCTGCTCAACTTGATCTATATTAAGAAATGGTTGCCCAAAAAAAAGCTTCTAAACACCCCTCTGCCTGATAAGAAGAAAGGCGGATTCTTTTTGCAAGATAACTGTTGGTATGTTAACAGAACTTTATTTGAAAAGGATATTTCGGAATCATTGGGCTGCAGCAAATGATCAAGCCGCTGTAATATTTAAAAACAAAACTTAACACTACTAAAATTCAATTTACAAAAGCACTACTTTTATACTCAACTAAAACCTGAATGAATACAAATATAAAGAACAGGATAACATCTATTGATTTTCTTCGCGGCGCCATTATGATCATTATGGCCCTTGACCATGTAAGGGATTATTTATATTCAGGCTCATTTCTTTTTGATCCGCTTGATCTTACAAAAACAAGTGGTATTTTATTTTTTACAAGATGGATCACTCATTTTTGCGCACCCATATTTATGCTGCTGGCGGGGACTTCCGCATACCTTATCGGGCAAAAGAAAACTAAAAACGAATTATCTGTATTCCTTTTAAAAAGGGGGCTGTGGCTCATCTTTCTCGAAATGATCGTGGTCAATTTTGGCTGGAATTTCAACATTACATTCCCTATGTTTCTCTTTATTACCATATGGGCGCTGGGCATAAGTATGATTGTGTTGGCCGCATTGATCCATCTGCCTAAAAAATTGATCCTTGGTATTTGTATTATAATAGTGGCGGGCCATAATCTTTTAGATAATATTCATGTGACAGGTAATTCGCTGCCGGCTTTTGGCTGGTCACTGCTTCATGACCAGCGGTTCTTTACCTGGCATAAGGAAATTCTTTTGGTAGGCTACCCCATTATTCCGCTGGTGGCTATAATGCCGTTGGGGTATAGTCTTGGTTCGTGGTATACTGCAGACTACAATATTCAAAAAAGGCAAAGAAATTTATTGATACTTGGCAGTTTGGCTATTGCCTCATTCATCGTGCTGCGTTACACAAACCTGTATGGCGACCCGGTAAAATGGAGTGTACAAAAAAATGCTTTTTTTACCTTCCTGTCCTTTATTAAAGTAAATAAATATCCACCATCGCTATTATACGTCTTACTGACATTGGGCGGGGCATTTTTATTCCTGTCGTTTACCGAAAAATTAAAAGGAGCAGTAGTAAAAGTTGTTTCTGTATATGGCAGGGTGCCCATGTTCTATTATCTCGTACATATCTACGTGATCCATTTGATGGCAATCATTGCATCGGCACTCTTGCCTGGCCAGGACTGGAAAATATGGATCTTAACAAAACCTATCTGGTTTACCACAGATCTGAAAGGTTATGGATTCTCGTTACCGGTTGCTTACCTGATCTGGATAGGACTGGTGATCGCTTTATATCCTTTATGTAAACGCTATGACGCTTATAAACAGGCCAACAAAGGAAAATGGTGGCTGAGTTATTTGTAAAAATATTGCCGGCTTAAGCTACATAAATTCCCTTATCCCGAAATGGCCAGTAAATAGTCAATGTTCGCTTGTGAACTGGTTAAATAACGGTTACTGCGATATGGCTTTCCGGCTAAACGGATTTGCAAGCCCTGGGATATGCCCTGTAAACAAACCGTGCGTTGATCGGCTACCTTACCATCGGGTTCTAACAGCCGGTAAGCGTCCTCCGAAATAAGCAGGTCATTATTCAGCGCCTTGGTTTTGGCCTGGAGCCTGGAGGCGACGTTCACGGGCAGGCCCATCACCGACAAAGCTGCTGGATTGTCCAGCCCAAACTCCCCTACAAATACCTTTCCCGCGTGCAGGCCAACACCTACTTCCACCGGGCCATCATAATAGGGTATTGTATAGGCTTCGTTGAACAGGTTAATCGTTTGAAACATAACTTTAGTAGCCTGATAAGCATGGTTCACTGCTTCGCTCAAATTGCTTTGTAAACCAAAAACCGCGTACAGATTGTCACCGGCAACTTCGACAACCTTGCCCTGGAAGTTTTTTATGATCTGGTTAAACGCGGTAAATAAACGGCGCACAACCTGGATTACCGATTGGCCTTGTTGCGATTCCATAAGCCCGGTAAAATTACGGATGTCCAAAAATAGTATTGCCAGCTCTTGTTCTGTATCAGGAGCATTAACCATGACGGCCGGGCAGTCGCCATTAAGCGTTAAGTAATTACTTTCCATATGCGTTTTGTATGTGTACATATTAATGTAGACGCTAAGCTCAGGAAAACATTTTAAAGAAAATGCAAGTTGCGGCAGTCATGATGAACGGGTGACCGGAATTCGATTTTGATATGACATTTAGCGGCTGATAAGAGGAATTTACCCTTTCATCATTTTAAGGGATGAACACTTTAATACACAGACTTTTACTTTTATTCATGACCCTGAATTATTATCTATAGCTATAGGTATTAGCTTATGGTTGGTGTTATCACCATAGGTGTTCGGAAGATTGTAATTGCAGTATATATTTCCTCCCTTGGGAGGGGTGCCGTGGATTGTGAAATGGCAGGGAGGGGTTTATACGTGCGATTAAACCTGTAATGT